>JAOZUR010000089.1 GCA_029938555.1 Candidatus Sabulitectum sp.
CTGGTAGCTTTTCTTTGTGTTTTGTTGTTCTTTTTTAATTTTGCTGCTGTCTTTTTATCATCACCGGTTATTGGCTTAAATGCATTGTCTGGTATTGAGATGAACTTGTTGTTGTTCTCGCTTACTTCATCGTCAATCATTAATGTTGGTGTGGTGCCAATAAGGCTGTTACCGCATTTGATGTGGTGGTCTAGGAAGCTTAGTGGTTTACCGGGTTCAATGGCTTCAAGCCAGAGGCTGATTTTACAAAGTTCAACACTCATTGGGTTAATATCTACACCGTATATGCAGTGGCTGATAATGTCTCTTAGGGCTGTTCTGTAGGTACTTGGGTCTGCTTCTTGTTCCTCGGTTCTTATTGCTGCAAGTTGGTGTGCCATTCTGTGAGCTGCTGCAATTAAGAAGTGTCCTGATCCACAGGCTGGGTCGCAAACTTTTGTGTTAAGTATTTCCTCTTCAGTTTTTTTGGTTTTTATTACCGGGTCGAGAGCGGAGTTTAAAAGTTCATTGATAAGCTCTGTTGGGGTGTAGTAACTACCTGTGGTTTTTCTTTCATTACCGGCTGTAATGTTTAATGCGAATTGTCTTGCATCTGCATTAATGTCGGGTTTCATCTCTAAGAGAGATTCATAAATACTGCCTAGTTCTTCAGAACCGAGGTTACGGTAATCTACTCTTGTTGTAATGTTCTCTTTTGTTGTTTGAGTTATTGCTCTTAATGCTTCAAGAAGGTGCTTGTTCTCAAGTTGTGCTGTATTTAGGTCTTCAGTTGCATTTGTACTCCACAGGAAACTGCCAAGTGGTTGTAGGGCTATTTCAGGTGTGGGTTGTGTACTGCAAAGTTGTGTGATAGTAACGTTTAATGCTTCCCAGAGATCTTTGTGTCTGGTGCCGCGTTTATTCTCTGCAAGGGTTCTGATTCTTGTGATAGAGTAGTATTTGTTGTAAAGGTCTTTAGCTTCTTCTGTTGCATCTGGGTCAAGTAGAAGGTCTCTTGATTCAGCTGTGAGAAGGAAAATCATTCTATACACTGCTCTTAACAGTTGCCTGTAATACTCTTGTTTGAATTCAGGGTTGCTTCTTAACTTGTTCCTTATACTCTGGTTATTTAGAAAGCCCTTACCCAATGATTCGATTGCAGCTTTAACACCAGTTCTAAGAGAGTCTAGGGCTCTGATGCCAGCTTTTCGGGCAGCTTCAGACCAGAGTTCAACAATTTGCTTCTGGTTTGTTTGCTTGGTGAATCTGGATTCATGGCAGATAAGAAATAGTAATGTAAAGTCACTGTAGGATTGGCTTTCCATCATCTTCTCAAGGTCAAACTCTATAAATGCTTGCCTTGTCATTGAAGAGTTTTCCCTAAGTACTCTTAGTTTGTTTCCATTACTTAATATTCCCCAGGTTGGAGTTTCATTTTTGTTTAGATACTCCTGCATCATAGAGTGTGGTATCTGCTTTGTTTTATTTGGTGTTCTTTTATCAAGCTCGATTTGTGCGCCAAGTAAATGAATTGGTACATTGTCGCGGGTATGAGATATTGGGTAATCTTTTTGATCTACTGTGTGTTTCGCAGCTCTTTTCAGATTACCGTATTCAAGTTCTCTAAAAAGTGGTATAAGCCATCTTTCTCTTGTAATTGAAGTTGTTTTTTCATCTTGTTTATTGAAATGACTCCAGTTTATCTGGAGAGTATTCCAGGCTCTTGCAATAACTTCATTCAGTTTTTCTCCTGTATGGTTGTAGTCTTGCGGAGATGTGAATTTAACTTCATCTGTATTGCGAGAGAGTTTTGCAAGGAAGTCCCCTGGTAGCAGTGCGCCTTTGGTTGTAACTGTTTCAAAAATGTTTGATTTACGCATTGCTTACGCCTCCCGGTGTTGGAAGGAAAATATAAATTCCCAGAATATCTACTGGTGTTTGAAGTTTTATTTTAGGTTTGTTTTTTTGCCTGGTTGATTTTCTAACTCGGGTGTGAGATTTTAGTATTTCATCTCCTCTGGTTTCTGCATTTTTCGTTATAAGATTTATGAGTGCATCAATTTCATTTGTAACTCTTTCAATATTTACTCTTGCAATATCTTGATTTACTTGTGCAGTTGGTTTTGCCGCTAGTAGTTTTTTGGCTTCATCATTTGAAAGTTGATTGGGTTTTGATGGAGAGCCTGTAAATGCTATTACTTCAGTATCCTCTGTTAAGAGGTTATCTATATGGTAACGGTTCCTGGTTAGAATAAGAGTAGTTTTCTTACTTACATCAGAAGTTCGTATTACACCACACCTACCCGCTCGAGATTCCGTTTGTGCATCCATTGTGCTGTCTAAAATGTATGCTGCAAGGTTTTCAATAAATGGATGAGTTCTTGAAAGGTATTCCTCATTGTGTTTTGGTGGGAATAAGAATGTAACATCTTTTAACCTATTGTTATCTGGCAGTTCTACAGCATCAATAAGTGCTTCAGGGGCATCTCTTAAATCAAGGGTGGTTATGCCTTTGTTTTCAGTTGCTATTCCATCGTGGAATCTTACAGCATCTTTTACAAATTCTTCAATACTGATACCAGAGCCTGTGGCTTCTCTTGCTTCAGTCAGTTCTCGGGCTACTTCATCTACCTTTATGGTCAACTGCCTGAACATAGAGCGTGATTCTTTTTCTCTTTCCTCTGCTTTATCCCATTTTCTGAAAAGTTCATTTCCAGTGGTTGCCATAAAGTCGTCAAGACCTGGCAGTATCCTCTGGTTACTTGTTTTAAACAAGTCTTCTATTAGAGCTTCCATAATCTCACTGGTTGAACCGGGAATTGGTACACTGATACCAAGAGAATTTCTTATTTTTTTATGTTTTTTCAGAAGAACCTTCATTACCCTCTGATCAATTCCATTGTCTTCACCATAATAGTTGGTAACTCTTACAATTGGGCTTTTCTGACCAAATCTGTCAACCCTGCCTGCTCTTTGTTCATGTCGCATAGGGTTCCAGGAAAGGTCATAATGAATAACTGAATTAAAACCCTCTTGAAGGTTGATTCCCTCACTAAGACAGTCGGTACACACAAGTATTCTGTTCTCTTTTGATGTGAGTTCATCAATAACTCTTTCACGCTCTTCATGGGGTAATTTACCTGAAACACATTCTATGTTTGCTTTTTTAATTTTACTTCTAAGATTAGTTGTAAGGTATTCTGCTGTATCTATAAACCTGCAGAAAATGATAGGGTTATAACCCTCTTTCAGATGTTTCCTTACAAGCTTAATTGCCTTTTGTAATTTCAAGTCATCTTCAGGTTTAATATCTTCAGCTTGCTTTGCAAGTGCAATCAGCTTCTTTTCATTCTCAGTAGTTTTACTACCGGGAATAATGTCGGAAGCTTCTTCCATGGAATCCAGATCAAGGTCAAGAATGGTTCTTCTTCCAATTTCATCTGCTTCTTCAGGGGTTGCTGTATCTGCAACTACTGCTCTGTTCTTCAGAGTTGCTGCAGCTGCGCTTGGGCTTGATGCAAGTGCTCTTAATAATGCCAAAGCTGACCAATACCTGATTCTAGCTTTGTGGTCTTTATTGTTTTTTGATAAAGAATCCTTTGTATAGCCGATTACATCATCAAAGAGTTTCTTGTACTTACTGCTAAGAAGATAAGGTTCTTCTTTGTCTTCTCTTGTTGGGAAAGATGTGTTTTCATTCAAATAGGCTGTGATATCTCCACGGGTTCTCTGTACAAAATGCTTTGCAAGGTTTCTTCTGTGATGCTCATTCTCTTTACCTGCAAGAATAGGAGGTAAGTTTTTGAAATCTGGTTTAAGAAGTGTTAAAAGTGATCTGAAAGCATCTTCATTACCGCTGTGTGGTGTAGCCGTAACAAAAAGCATATTTCTATCCTTATTCTTAGACAGTTCTTTTATAAGATTATACCGTTGATGCCTTCTGGTACCTTTGCTTGCACATGAATGTGCTTCATCTACAATTACTGTATTTGGGCATGCTCTTACAAAATCACTTCTGTGTCTATCACTTTTTATAAAATCAAGTGATACCACTGTAACAGGATACTTATCAAAAAGGGATTGCCCAGCAGCTAGATTCTTTTCAAGTTTTCTAACAGCACCTGGAAGCACAAGTTTAGCATCAATATGGAATTTTTCTTTAAGTTCCCGCTGCCACTGCTCAGCAAGCTGAGCTGGGCATAATACACTAAAACCTGTTATCTCTCCCCTTGCAAGTAACTCTTTTACAATAAGACAAGCTTCAATGGTTTTTCCAATACCTACATCATCACTAATAAGCATTCTAATTGGATCCAGCTTCAGAGCCATAAGAAGTGGTACAAGCTGATAAGGCCTTGGTTCAACTGCAATAGAACCAAAACATCTGAATGGCCCTGCACTGTTCCTGAACCCTAGTTTTGTTGCGTTCCGAAGAAGCCTTGCGGACCGGTAATCACCAAGGTCATTAGCGCTTGGTGTACTAAATGAAGCCTCGGTTACTGTTTCTAAATCCAGACAGATACCGGTGATTTCTTCATCTGTTCCACCAAGTGGCTTTAACAGTAGCAAGTTCTCACTAGAATCTGGTTGTACTACCCATTCTCGCCCTCTTACTTTTACCAACGATCCTGATGCGTATGACATGTAATTTACTCTATTTCTTTCTTAAGGACTTTACCCTTTTTGGTAAGTCGGTATCTCTGGTTTTTGCTTTGTGGTGAACCTGGTAATGTCATCTCCAATAATTGTTGTTCAATAGAAGGTTTCAGGTAGTTCTTGAAAAAAGTAGCTCTACGAGAAACCCCAAGAACAACCATTATTTCTTCCCTCGAGGTCTCTCCGATTACCACCCTGATCAATTTATTGATACCTTCCGAAAACTTGCCTGAACCTTGCTTGATTACTTGGTCGGTATCTTGTACGCGTTCATGTCCGGTCAACTCTCTTTTTCTTTTCTCACCCAGAGTAGTAAGACAATACTTCTGCTTGCTACTATTTGGATTTTCAGGAAAGGTCATTCGTATTAAACCTGATTTCAAAAGAGGATCTAAATAATTGTATTTAAAGCTATTACGATCTCTAAGGCTGAGTTTACGCATCAAGAGAACTCTCGATTCTTTACCATTAAGAACTGCCAACAATCTACTCTCAAAACTT
The DNA here is from genome assembly GCA_029938555.1 of Candidatus Sabulitectum sp. Classification (GTDB taxonomy): domain Bacteria; phylum Fermentibacterota; class Fermentibacteria; order Fermentibacterales; family JCC-6; genus Sabulitectum. The sequence goes on from JAOZUR010000089.1 coordinate 5,137, forward strand.
GATATCAGCACTTTATCTTGTACGGTTGACTTGCTGGATACTTGCTGGGTGACTTGGTCGGTATCATGTCCAGTAATCTCTGATTTTAACTTCTCACCTAAATATGTAAGGCAATACTTCTGCTTTACACTTTGTGGGTTTTCTGGAATTGTCATTTTTATATATCCGGGAGCTACTGATGGCTCTAAACAATTACTCATAAAGCTTTTACGATTTGTTAAATTCAAAATTTTCATTAGTTCTACTCTTGTTTTTTCATCATAAAGATTAGCAATAAGTCTATTCAGGATGCTAGGCAATGATACTTTATCATGAGGGGTAACATGGGGGGTAACATGGGGGGTAACATGTTCGGTGACATGTTTCGTATTTTGATCTGCATATTCATGAATAGAATCTTTAGATAATCCTTTAATTCCATGCATAGCATCATGTTCTACACTATCACCTCTTAATTCACTTTTCTTTGCAACAGCTGTATTGATCTGGGAATTTGGTACAGATGGGTCGTAAATGGGTCGAATGGGTCGTAAATGAGTCGAAGACTTTTGTTTAGTTTCAAAAGAATTTGATAACATAAAAGTTACATAGCTTCGATCTTTTCCCATTGGATAGGTTATCACTTTTTCAACTTTCTTTTCATAATATCAAACTCATTTGTCAGTCTTCAATTTCTTCCGCAATCTTTTTCCCTGAGAGGTTAAGCGGTATTTCTGGTTAACACTCCTCGGTTTATCTGGAATAGTCATTTCAATCAATTTCAATTTAAGTGCTGGACGCAAGTAATTCTCAATAAAGCTTGGCCTATGAATTAATCGCATTAAATCCATCAATTCAATGCGTGACATTTCCTTTGTCAACTGCATTAGCAAGTGCACAACATGTTCGGTAACATGTTCGGTAACATGTTCGGTAACATGTTCGGTAACATGTTCGGTGACATGTTTCGTATTTTGATCTGCATATTCATGAATAGAATCTTTAGATAATCCTTTAATTCCATGCATAGCATCATGTTCTACACTATCACCTCTTAATTCACTTTTCTTTGCAACAGCTGTATTGATCTGGGAATTTGGTACAGATGGGTCGTAAATGGGTCGAATGGGTCGTAAATGGGTCGAAGACTTTTGTTTAGTTTCAAAAGAATTTGATAACATATAGGAAGTTTCTTTTCCTGAACCTGCACGCTTGAGAATATTCTTGGATACTAATTCTGAGAGGTCACGAATTGAAGTACTTTTTGAAACACTGAATATTTTTTGATACTCGTGATTTCTTATTCTTTTGTACTTCCTTACATACATTACAACTTCTATTTGTCTTTGATTCAAATTAATTCTTTCTAAGTATTTATCGTCTTGAATATTTTTGTAAAAAGTAACAACCATTACTCCGGTTTCCTCTAGAAAATCTGGTTCCGGTAAGCTTTGCTTTTTGCACTCTACAAGTATTTTTTGTATGCCAGAGCCCCATGCTTCAATTAGTCCGGCATAGTAAAAAACTGAAGCAATTAGTTTGTTGCGCTGAATGGAATCATGTTCAACTTTCAATTGCTTTGCAGGTACTTCAGGGGAAAGCTTTCCAGGGTTTCTGGCAACTAATCTATTAGGGTAAACTCTGATTTGTGTTTGAATAGGTTTTGTATAATCCCGATGTATTATGGCGTTGATAATTACTTCCCTTAGAGCTTCATAGGGGTACTCTAAAATATCCCGGCGGTAAAGTCCCTCAAAACTGATGTAACGCAGTAGATATTTTGTTTGGAGAATTTCCATACTGGTATTAAGCTGATTAAAGAGATTGCCTTCAACAATGTCAGTTGTTTGAATAATCGTGGGTGATTGAAATTTCCCAATTTTCACAATAGCCTGCAAACAATACTTCTGTGGATCTTTTGCAAAAAGAAGAACAGCTGCTTTTGTTAACTTGCCATCCTTCAGTAATCTAAGTTTCTGAAGAATCGTTTTGTAATTATTCTCTTTTGCTATGGATGGAAGTCTTTCTTGAGCAAGTCTTTTAAACTCATCCATAGTATCAGTGCAAAGCTCATCAAAAGTTGCATCTTCCTCAATCTGCTCATCCCAGGAATAATTCATCGCTTTTAACAAGAATTCAGCAAGTTCATTTCCTGCAAGTTCCTGAACAGTACTACCGCTTCTGATATAGAACTTTCCATTAAATGAGATTGGAACAGATGACTTCGTTACTGTAATATCAATTACATCTTTACCTTCTTCTTCATGTAGTTTAATAGAGGGTACAATTCCCAGCTTATTTCTGATAGTGTTTGGAATATCCTCCAGTAGTTTCTTTGTGTTCTGTATTCCTACCGGTTTACCCCCGTCATCCAACCCAATATGAAGAATGCCGCCCTGAGTATTAGCAAAAGCTGAAATTGCTTTTAAAAAATCGTTACGCCACAGTTGTTTGTACTCAGTGTTTTCTGATTCATTGCCCACTGGAAAATACTCTGCGACTTTAAAAGTTACATAGCTTCGATCATTTCCCGTTGGGTAGATTATCATTTTTTCCACTTTCTTTTCATGATATCAGACTCATTTGTCCGTCTTCAATTTCTTCTGTAATCTTTTTCCCTGAGGGGTTAAGCGGTATTTCTGCTTACTGCTGGTGGGTTTATCTGGAATTGTCATTTCAATCAAACCCTTAGCAAGTGAAGGTTTCAAGTACCTAGTTCTGAAGGAAGGTTTATGAGTAAGCTTCATTACTTCCATTATTTCTGAAGTTGTCATTTCATCTATAACTGCTTTTACCAATATAAGAAAATGGTCGGTGACTTGGTCGGTGACTTGGTCGGTGAC
>JAOZUR010000090.1 GCA_029938555.1 Candidatus Sabulitectum sp.
ATGCATCAATTGAATTCTGGACCACCTTCGATGTTGCAATTTATGGATGTGACGGTATTTATGTTCTTGTTCATGACATATCAGCATTAACTACAGATACCCTGGCATTCATCGGTTCAGGTGGCGCACTGGGATATACCGGGAAAAACATAAAAACAGGATGGGTTCCTTACAGTCTTGACTTGTCTGAATACCCCACAGGAACCACCATGCAACTTGAATTCAGATTCACCTCTGACAATGATGGAGACACTGGTGATGGATTCTATATAGATGATATCTCTATTGAAGGAGCCTATACAGGCAGCATGGGTAACCACGGTGGAAATTTCACTGCTACAGAAGCTATCAGTCTTCCTTTCCCAAATCCGGCACAATCTTCTGTTTCTGTTCACCTGTTTACTGAATCAATAAATCCTTGGAGTCTCGGGTTATACAACATAAGTGGAAGGCTTGTAAAAGAAATTTCAGGGCAGAACCCGGTAAATAATCTTTTCAACCTTAACACGGAAGATTTAACTCCTGGCGTTTATTTCTTAAGATTCTCTGCAGATATTGAAGCTTCCAGAAAACTTGTAATACTAAGGTAGAGAGAGGAAAAATCAAAATAGAAATTAACAAGAAAAATCTAATGGCAAAAGGTATTAAAGCAAGCGACAGCAATATGTTCAATGAGGATGTTGTCTGGTCACAGAACAGCTCTGACAAAACCGACATAAGTAAAGAGCTTATGCAGGTAATCAGGCAAATAACCAAGAGTTTACCCATAAATAAAAAGCTCACTGCTCTTTCAATCGGCTCAGGTTTTGAACCGCAATTCAAAATTTTAGTTGCAGCATTCCAGAATAGTATTACTCTACTTGATATCGATGAAGTTCCTCTAAATGCAGTAAAGATTTACGCAAAGCAGCGAGGGATCACAAATGTAAAAACAGTAAAAGCCGATTACACAAACGAATTCCTAACTTCCACAAAAACAGCAGAATTCTTCAAAGTAAATCTGAATGAAAATAAACAGGATCTGATAACACTTCACCACTCACTCTACTACTCTGAAGAAGAAACCTGGTTTCAACTTTTTGAAAATATCTACAAATTATTACTAGATCGAAAAGGAGCCATTCATGCGGTGATGATGGCTTCAAAAAGTGACAACCTATTTTCAACCACTTGGTTATACAACCACTTTGCAGGCAAGTTTTTTAACTGCAATAATAATCAGAACTTAAAAAAGTTTGGCAAAGAATTACAGAACAACAAAACCTTCAGTAACTCATCAATCAAAACAAAAACTAATAAGATCAATTTCTGGATAGATGATTTTGAAAAATTCATGGCAGTAATCTGGATGATTCTTCTATACCCCAATGTACACAACTACACAGATCAGCAGAAGGAAGAAATAACAGAATACATCTACAACAACTTCTGGATACCAAAGCAACCTCTGGTGCAAATGCAGGACTATCTTACAATTATCAAAAACTAGGAGAATAAGCAATATGGAAAACTCGACTGAACGGGAAAAACTTCTAGATTCAATTAAAGCACACAACAAAGGAAGAAAAATCATCATCCCGGAAGAGGTAAAATGGGGTGAGTTATTGCTGCCTGCTGAAAACGAAACAGTTACAAAAAATACTGAAGGATTAAAAGTATTGGCAATCTGCAGCTGGACGCTGGGATTTCTGGCGTTTGAGACACTTAAACTTATCGAGAAAAGATTAAAAAACAAAATCAACATTGTGGGGCTGGTAACAGACGACCCTACAGACCGAAATGCAAAAATCTCTAAAAAAAGAAGATTCTGGCGTTATTATGATAACCATCAACAGGAAGAATTTGAAAGAGGCATTTTAGAATCTGCTCTTGAATTTGGGGTTCCCTGTTTCACCGGTGATGTTAAAAGTGAATATTTTAGAGACCTTTTGAAAAAGCTAAACCCGGATCTGATAGTTGTAAGTGCTTTCGGACAGTTAATAGATCAACCAATAATTGACTACCCAACTTATGGCATTTACAATGTCCACCCTGCGGATCTACTTAACCATTTTGGAGCCGGCCCTCAGCCCTGGGAAGACCTGATTAACAGAAAAGCTGAAACAACAAGAGTTACCCTTCACAAGGTTTCAACAACCATAGATTCAGGCGACATTGTAGGCCAATCTTCTCCGATAAATGTTAGATTGATAAACAATGAATTCACAGACAATGTGAGAATGATAGGCGAAAAAACACTCTTGCCTGTTGATCACATGGTGGCAGAACTGGTATGCCGGGTAATCATGAAAAAGAAAAATAATGAAACTGGCAGAATAGACAAAATTGATTTTGAACACCTGTTCACTCAAGAATTCAAGGACAAGCTTTTGTCACCAATAGACCCGGAAAACAGAGGCAAAATTCTTCCACTACCATCTGATGAACTGGTATTCACAGTATAAAAGGAGTAGAAATGAGAAATTTTATTAGCCCAATTCTTGTTAGCATTATTATTTTCTCCGTTTCTTGTGGTTTTTACTCAGAAGAAGAAATCTCTATTATGACACAAAAAATTGAAAGTCTTGAGGAAGAAAATGCCCTCTTGCAGGAAGAGTTAATTTCAGCACAGAATGCCGCAACCCGTGATATTTGCCGGGCAAATATGCGCACTATTGCCAGCCAAGAAGTTGTTTATTTTTCTGCGAACACTGAATTTACAACAAATATAGATGACCTGGGAATGACTGGAATTGTCTGCCCCGGTTGTAATGAAGAATACAACATCACTGCAGGCACTGATTCTTATGGATTCATATATTACTCAATCACTTGCCCTGAACTACATGGGCGAATTAACAATGGACTTCCAAGCTGGCGGTAAGCAATGAAAATAAGATCTGCTGTAATCTCCTTCTCTGATGATGAAATAAACAAAATCTTAGCAACTCTCGACCTACCGGCAGAAGTTTTTGTAACATGCGAAGATGGGAAACTGGTTGTTCGTATTAAAAAAGGAATCACAGTGAAGATAAATATTATCTTTGCAGCCGATGGAAGAAACCTTTCTGCAACAATAAATATGGGGTTTCTTGGCAATCCCCTTGTGAGCAGGATTCTAAAAAAAGTTGTGACTGATGATTCTGAATTAGGATTAACCCTGACAGATAGAACTCTTGTCTTTGACCCTCAGGTTGCAATGACCAATTCCGGGATAAAGGGTGATTTCAAAGTGGAGAAAACTGCCGTAGGGGCAGGAGAACTGGTAATGGCACTGGAAGGTGATATTCCACTGGATCAATTTATAGAAACAGCAACCATAAATGCAGAGTAGTATCAAAAATCAAAAAAGCTAGAATTATTAATATCTAATTTCTTACTTGACCTGTACCATCAGCAGTACTTCTTGTGATGAGCAAATAATTACCAGCTAGATCAACTTACAGGCGATGTTACGGCTTTGCTTGTATTGAAATAGTTGAGTTATTGCTTTTTTGGGTCTTTTGAATCAATGCCTATTTTTTGTCTTCAGGTAAGTCTTCTGATTTGATGTATTTCAGCGCCACAAGATGTTTTTTTAGTCTTTTTCCTCTGCCCACTCCTGTTGCATTAACCTTCCATTGTGTAACATAGTGCTGAAATTGTACGAACTGTATTATTAGCTTATCTTTGATACCTCTGAATCAAAATACAAGTATTTCATTTGGTTCTTACAAAAGGAGATTTGTGCCGGAAAAAATACTGTTTGACCTTGACAATGCACCGCAGGTACCTGCCGCCATTCCAATAGCAGAAGAGCTTGAAAACCGTGGGCATACTGTTCTTTTCTCTGTTAGAAACAGAAGTGGTGCATGGGATTTAATGAAATTGCACAATCGTGTTTTCATTAAATTTAATGATTCACATCATACCACGGTTTTAGGTAAAGCCATGAGCACATTAAGCAGAGCAATCTATCTTTCACAAATAATCAAAAAAAACAGAATTACAAAAGCTGTTGGATTAGGGTCAAGGTCTTTGCCAATATCTTCTTGGATGAGTAATATCCCATCAGTATCAATCATAGACTACGAATGGGTAAATACAACTATCTACAACAAATTCAACACAACTATTCTTTTACCTGAAGTGATCACCATGAAGAGATGTCAAAACGCAAACATCAACACTAAAAAAGTAAAACATTTCCCAGGCATCAGGCAACACATTTACATCAAAAGCAAACCAGAAACAAATTCTATTAAAAACCAACTTGCACTAAACCCCCATAAATCAAATATTCTTCTTAGGCCACCAGCTACAACCGCCCACTATCACAATCAGGAGACTCAGAATTTCTTTACAGATACCATCAATCAGCTTAAGAGTTACAAAAACACGACTCTGTACTGTTTTCTAAGGCACAATGAAACTAAGCTTTCACCAGAAATCCATAAGCTAACAAGAATGTACAAAGGTATTGAATTGATCTCTTCATTTCACGCCATTGTGGGCGCCGGTGGAAGCATGACCCGTGAAGCTGCAATTCTAGGCATCCCATCATACACCTGCTTCAAGGGTAGAATGGGAATGGTTGATCAATACCTTATTGATTCCAAAAGACTTTCAGTACCGGAAACCAACTTCATCCCAACCACAAAACCGCAACCTGTATTCTCTTCAGCAGAAGATCCCATATCAGTGATAGTTAACTCAATTCTACAAAGCTGAAAACAACTACCCGAAAACAGGTGATAGACTAATTATGATGGTGAGTTTGAGTTAGTGAATATTAATCCAGTGCCTGACGAATAGCCCACAGTAATGCTTCACAAGAATACGGTTTCTGAAGCAGCAAAAGACCCACATTTAACACAAAGTTGGTGTGAATCGCATTCTGGGAATAACCTCTGAAAAAAAGCTGGTACATCCAGGCGGATGGCTTGAATCTGCTTCAACGCCTCATACCCCCCAGCTTCGGCATAATAACATCAAACAACAAAAGATCTAACGATTGATTGGAACGGAACAGTGAGACAGCTTCTTTTCCATCTTCTGCCACCAGCACAGTATATCCCCCACTGGTAAGCATTTCAATTGCAAGTTCACGCACCAAAGGTTCATCCTCGGCTAGAAGAATGGTCTCACTTCCGCCGGAGACACCACCTTCAAGGTGAACTCCCACCTCTTCGGCTTTCTGCTATATACCTTGAAGTGCTAACAAGAATTAGCTCAACACAATACCAATAATATCATTTGAGGAAAGCTTATAGATGACCGTTGATTTTTATATGAAATTTGGATTTGGAAAGTAGTGACTCTAAATAAAATTAACTTTAAATTACTCTTCCATCATCGAGATTATGCGAAAGGTATCAGTGTAGAGATTATCAAGACTTTCCTGGATTAGTGACCAAACAATGCGACTATCTGAAAAACCATATCCATGAATAAGAATGTTGCGTAAAGAAATGAACTCTCTATGGCATCGAATCTTCTCTAAATATTCGGGATTCTCTTTTTTCATTTTGGAAAGAGCTTCACCCATTATTTCGATTTTGCGTTCAACAGCACTCGGTAAAAAAAAACTAAAAGCGTACCTTTCATAACTTTGATTGCCAACAAACAGATTTATCGCCACAACAGCAGATTGAATATCAAGAATATATATTAAAACATTATTTTTCATAAACTAGAACTCTTTCTTTCATCATCCTGCTCACGGCATAAGGATTTTTACAACTTCCTTCTGTTACTAGATCAATTCTGCTCTCTAGAACATCTTCAAGCCTATGAAGCAAACCAAAATACCTTTTAGACGGACTTCTTTCAGAAGAATCAAATTCAACAAAAAAACTAATATCACTTGCTAGCGATTCAATACCCCGAGAAAAAGAACTGAAAGCAAAAAGCTTATGTACCTCAAATTCGCTGCATGCAGGAATAACCTCTTTTTTTATATTTTCAATATTCATGGTCATATCATATACACAAATTGCAGTTAACTCAAGTGAAACAAGAATCGGATAGAATCAAAAGAAGCAAAAGAAGCAACAAAACAATACAAAAAGAAAGCCTTATAAGGTTATGCATAATCCCACAACCCTAAAGCTTCGCATCCCGCTGACTCTTCCGTGCTGTCGCTGGGGACGCTCCCTCTGTTGGCCGAGTGGCTCTCAGAGCACCAGCAGAATTAAATAGCGGTGCCATGCGCATAAACCAGTGCCTTGCTTGTGCTCAGAATATCGGTGGCTACCTACTATCAAATGGTGATCACTTACCTGGTAACACTAAATTGGGAAAGCATGTTTTATTGCGTGTTCGGAGTAAGCCTGTAGCTGTTTCCCATGAAAACTACCCTACACTTGCCAACAGGGTAATGAATGGGGAAATTCCCGATTCTTCTGCAGGTGAAGAACAACCTAATTTCACAGCGTTTAGTGCTAATAGTGCATCTCATATGATAGTAAAGTTCTCTCCCAAAGAGAGAGTTTAGAACCTATGTACGCTTGTTCTTCTGGTAAGCAATCCGTTCTGGACTACACCCCCGCTCAAAGGAGGCAGAAAAGGCAAAAAAGACAGAAGAAGAATCAACCAAGAGGTTCTCTGAATGCTGCATGAAAGAACTAGCATTTTCAGCAAAGCGGAATCCTGAAGGCTTTACAATGGAGGATGGCTGATTCGTAGGTGCCCAGCAGGGCACCGGATTGTATTCAGTACTGAGTTACCGGTTAATTTTCTCCAATGTACATTTCACGAATATCTGAAAAAAGAGAAATTTCTTCTCTGAATGGTTCTTCGGTAAAATGATCAGGTCTATCAGCAACCCAGCTACCATCACCTGTAAGAGTCAGTGTACCCTTTTCTACACCATCCCCATCTTCGGTAAATAATGAGGATTTGTAATACGCAATAGTGGAATCATTAAACCAGCTAACATTTTCAGGTGCCCAGTACATTAAGCATACAGAAAACTCGGTAACCAAGCTGTCACCCGACACTCTAAAAATCTGCATGCCTCCCTCATAAAAACCTTGAAATGAAGGGCTGCGGGCACACAGAAGCCTTGCTCCATCAGAACTTGGTACCGGTGGAGAAACGCTCAGAGTACGCCAGCCGCTGTCTCCATTGATCAGGACAAAAAAAGAATACTCGAATCCAAAAACATCCATGGTCCAGTAGTTCTGCTCCGGGAGAAAACTGCACACCGTATGCAGAGACATAAATTGGGTTATATCCTGGGAAGAATAGTCACTGAAACAGAGAGTATCACCTGAACTCAAAGCAAAACACAGAGAATTAGTATCCGTTTTAAAAACACTCTGGCTATAGTCCGTTAATAGAATTTCTTCCGATACCTTCTCGAAAGCAGAGCCAGCGTCACAGTAAGCCGGCAAAACCACAACAGAAACCAGCAATAGAAACAAAGCCGATTTGATAATCCTACCTCCTTTTACTACCCAGCTTCAGCTGTTGGCTTCTACAGAGTATCCTTCCAAGAAACGCTCACAGCCCAGGTTTCCCTTTTTGTTTATTGTTCAAAAGCTGGGTGCATCCAAATACACTCAGCAATATCATAAACATTTGTCCATTGAAACCTTGCCCAGTTGATTCTATCTAGCGCTGTTTTTCGATACCTAAGTTCAATAACATTACCTATCTCTCTATTCCCATAACGATCTATCAAAGGAAGCCTTCCATGAATATCAACTATTCCATATGAAAAACTAGTTTCATCGTGTAAAGCTTGCAAGGTATTAGTTACATCTATTTTAGCTCCATCTTGTATCAAATCATTTGCAAAATTATCAGAAACATCAATTTCGATGGTAATCATACCAAAGATGACAACTTTTCCAATCATCTGATAACCCAGATTCCCGTAGTGGAATTTCAGGGTATGCTTCAATGATCTTACATAATTCATTATAGACACTAAATTGTGCATATGGTATCTTACTTACTAG
>JAOZUR010000037.1:0-7199 GCA_029938555.1 Candidatus Sabulitectum sp.
GTAACGGTTTCCTGCTCTACAGCAAGTTCAGCTACTTCACCGAACATAGAACCTAAGTCTGGGCTTTCTTTAACATCTGGTTTAGCCGTTTGATTTAAAGATCCTGTAACCACTGGAGTTGATGGAGTTCCTCCAAAAATTGAGTTAAAATCTACAACTGGCTTTTCAGTTTTCTCTTCCTGTGTATTGTTTATTCCAATAGAATTAAGAAGGTTTTCAACATCAGGCAAGTCCTTCTTTTCACCCATGATTCCACTCATTACATCATCAAAACCGCTGGATGAATCTGATGCAAAAACATCATCATCTTCAGGAAGATCAGCAAAAATCTGCTGGCCTTCAACACGGGCATTTTTGGTATCTGATACCGGTTCTACTGATAATTTATTTAATCGAGAAAGAGCTACTTTGGCACCATGATGGTCAGAATTCATATCAAGAACTACTTTAAAATTATCACCAGCAAGGGAATAATCCCCTGTCTCCTCAAGTACCTGACCAAGCCTGAAATGTGTGTAAATATTATCAACTTCCAGAGTTGAAAGTGCCTCAAGTTGAGCTTTAGCTTCTTTCCATAAGGTAAGTTGCATGCAAGCATCAGCCAGAAGGCTCCTAGCGCGCGCCCTGGTGCCAATCAAACTAGTTGCTTTTAAAAGTAATTCTCTTGCTTGCTCAGCCAAGCCACGGGCAAGATACCCCTCAGCGTCTCTGCATAAAGAATCGTAAGTTTTACTTGTGAAAGAATCAGCCATAAGCCCCCCCCTATGGATAAAGAATCTATGTACATTTTTTTGCGTACGGGGGCAAATTCGAGCGGGAAGACCGAGACGGAATGAACCGCCCTGCATTAAGCAACCCGTCACCTTACAGTTATGGCGGAGAGGGAGGGATTCGAACCCTCGGTGACGCATGACGCCACACACGGTTTCCAACCGTGCTCCTTCGACCAACTCGGACACCTCTCCACACCAGAACCGGGTTCAATCTATAGGAAGTTGATGATGAATTGTCAATATTGCTTTTTTTTCACTTGATACTAACGAATAAATAAAAATATAAAAAGCAATCTTTTCTTTCTCTTGCTTATTTCATGAAACGCAGTTATTATTGAATGAGACTTGCCATACAAAAAAATACATTAGAAAGGTGTAATTATGAAAAACGGTTTTGTTTTCTTATTCATTGCAATTCTTGCAACAACAGCTTTTGCCGTGCAAAGAGTTGTTCTTTTTGAAGATTTCACTAATAGTGGGTGTGGTCCGTGCTGGAGCACAGAACCACAGCTAAACGCCTTCATTAGTGCTAACATAGCATCAGGCAATCTTTGCGTTATCAGGCCTCATGTAAACTGGCCGGCACCCAGCGATCCTATTTATCTTGCTAACCCCACAGAACAGGGAGTACGCAAGGCTCAGTATGGCGTTCAGAGCGTTCCATACTTAAAAATAGATGGAATTGTTTCTGTCTCTGCATCTGGGCTGCAGTCAGCTTTTAATCAAAGAGTGGCTATTCCAGCAAATATTTCAATTGATGTCGCTAGAAATGGTGATGCTGTTTCAGGATTACTGACTTTCAGAATAATCGCTGAGGAAGATCCCGGCTGGACAGTCCAAATGAATCTCTGGCCAATCATTGTTGAAGATAATATTCCAGGCGTTGGTTATTGGTCAAGTTCCGTATTCGAGCAAGCCTTCCGTAAAAATGTGTTTGGTTATTACGGCGAAGAACTTGTTTTCGAGGGTCCTTATCCTGATACCATCTACACTGAAGCTGAGTACAATATCGACTCAAGCTGGGATGTAAATGAACTTCACCTTGCTACTTTTGTTCAGTGTGCTTATCAGTATGCCCAGCACGAAGTTGAAAACTGTAACTGGTCTAACTTTCTTGACATTCAGATGGGAATAGACGAAGCAGAATGGGGCAATCCCAGCTCAATATACCTTGAAGTAGGACCAAACCCTTCAAGTGGTGCTTTTAGCGTTAACGCTGTGCTGCCAACAGGTGCTACAGGTAGAATCGAAGTATTCAATATCGCCGGTAGAATTATAGCTTCAGGTTCTGTATCAGAAATGCAGAATGTGAATGTGAACGAAGCAGGTATTTACGTTATAAGACTGTCAACTACAGACGGTATGAGTATTACTGAAACTGTAGCTGTTATAAGATAACTGGAGTTACTGTAACGGGAGCGGTTAACCGCTCCCGTTTTTTTGTTTTATGATAAACTGTCTTTGAATCTATCTAGAAATCTGGAAACCGGTAAACCCATAACATTAAAGTAACAGCCATCAATCTTCTTAATCAGAACACAACCCTGCCCTTGAATGCCATAAGCACCTGCTTTATCCATTGGCTCACCGGTACTGATATATGCTTTTATCTCTAAATCTGAAAGATCACGAAACTTAACCTTTGTTGCTTCTGCAAATGTAAAAGAAAGACCACGGCTCTGCCACATGAGAGAAACACCACCATAAACAGTGTGCCACCTTCCAGAAAGTGAATGAATCATGTGGTAAGCCTGATCTTTGCTTTTTGGTTTTCCTAAAAGAACCCCATCTCTAAAAACCATAGTATCTGCACCTAGTACTGGACGATCTGGAAAAGATACAGAAATGTTTGCCGCTTTTGCCTGAGCCCAGTGTTTAACAATGTTTTCTGGAAGGCCTTCCATTGGTATTTCATCAACGGATGATGGATGAATACTGTGGGGAACTCCTGCGAAATGCAGAATTTCTGTTCGTCTGGGGGATTTGCTTGCCAAAACCAGTTCATTTTTTACAGGATACCAGAAATTCATACAACTCCTTCAACTGGAGAATCAACCATAATTGTAACTGGACCGTCATTGATTAAGTCTACATCCATATGAGCCCCGAAAACCCCTTCAGCCACAGGAATACTGTCTTTATCAATTATCTTTTGAATGAATAATCGATACAGCATATTTGCAGTCTCTGGGTCCGCCGCTTTTACAAAACTCGGTCGTTTACCTTTTCTGGTATCTGCATGAAGAGTAAACTGACTTACAACAAGCATCTCACCGGATACATCAATTACGGATCTGTTCATTTTGCCATTTTCATCTGGAAAAATTCTAAGGCCAGTAATTTTTTCTACCATCCAGTTTAATTCCTGAACATTGTCATTAAGGGTGAATCCTACAAAAACAAGAAGACCTGTTCCTATTTTACCGGTCACACCGCCATCAACTGTAACTTTTGCTTTTTTTACCCGCTGCACAAGAGCTTTCATTACACTTCTTCTTTTAGTGATGCTGATATTCCAGGATAAATAGCAATAACAATACCTGCAATGGAACCAAGTCCCAAAGCAATACCAAGCTCCTGACCAATTCTACCATATCTTAAAAAAGTAACATTATCGGTGCGCAGAGCTAAAAATCTTAATACACAACCTACAGCTAAAAGAGTTACACCAAACCATCTTAAAAATATTAATCCTGAAAAATTAGTTAATTCAAGAAGAAATACGTCAATGGCACTCACTAGAAAGACGGCATAAAGAGTTATTCGTGATGAATCTGCATCTCTGTTGCTTTCCAAAACCGACCATACAAGATAAATCCCGATGGTGGCCAAAATAGTCTGAAAATCTGGATCATTAAATGGAAGAACTGAAATATCAATAATTCCAAAATAAGCCAGACCAGAAATAACAACCAGCGGCAGCACAAGCCTCACTATTTTATTATTCAAATCAATCCTCTTTCATACCCCTGATCAGAGCAAGGTTAAGTAACTCAACTGAATCTCCTATCTTGAGCAAACCAATGTACTGCCCTGAAGATACACTTTCACCTTCTTCATTTAACCCATTCCAATAGAATGCTTGACCATCAATGGGCGCTCTATAGCAGCCAGCACTCACGGCTATTCGTTCTTCAAAAAATACCCTTTGGTTGGTTAGAGTAAATATTGATAATGAGACATCCTCAGCAGAGCCAATCAAATCAAATCCAATGTAAAACTCTCCAGAAGATGGGTTGGGATAAACTGATGGAGCTTCTGATGAATCCATGGGATTAACATAAATTATTATTTCAGTTCCACTTTCATCAAGGCTGCCCTGATAAGGAATAGCCATTCCCCAACCTGAACAAGTTGCTGTAAAATTGCCATAACTACCGGGTTCCACTGCAAAGAAGCCCTGGTCATTGGTGGTGGCGGTTAAAGGCGTTCCTGTTTCCATGGTTATTGTAACGCTGGTCTGCTGTAAAACAGAGCCAGTATCACTTCTTCGAACCTCACCGATAATTGATCTGTGTTTCACAGCTTCAAGGGCATTAACAATGCCATAACCATAAGAATTATCAGGCGAATTGTATCTGTCAGAGGTTACAACAAGAGCTTCAAAAACCCTCATCATATCCCAATCAGGATGAGCCGAAGAAATGCATGCAGCTGCTGCGGTTACAAGTGGCGCTGCAAAACTTGTTCCTCCACCTGTTGAATACCCGGTTCCGCCAAAAGAAGCAAACACCGAATTCTCTCCCCTAGCGCAACCATCTGGTTTAATTCTTCCATCAGCAGTGGGACCGCGACTGGAAAAATTTGCAATGGAACCAGAACCGTCCACAGCTCCAACTGCAAAAACAGAATCACCATCTGCTGGAGCCACAAGTGAGGTTTCTCCTGGACCATCGTTGCCGGCAGAGTTCCAAACAACCATTCCACGAGACGCTGCAATATCAGCTGCAATAGTTGTCACCGCTGTATTCCCATCCATCTGAAATGGTTCATACCAATCTGTATAACCAAGCGAGCTACTTACTAGGTCTGCACCACTCTGCTCAAGCCATTCAAGACCTGCCACCCAAAAGTCTTCTTCCTGTTCATATTCATCACTAATATCTTCAGTTTTAGCAAGAATGAAGGATGAGTTAAAAGCTCCACCCACATAAGACCCTGGTTGATACCCGGCAATAACAGAAAGAGTTTTTGTTCCATGGGAAGGCTGGTTTGTTAAGTCACCCTCTTGCCACCCAACAATACTGTCATTGTTAACAAAATCCCATGAAGCTATGACATCTGCAGATTGCAGACATGGATGAACCAGTTCAAAACCAGAATCAAGCATTCCAATAGTAACACCCTGCCCGGTCCAACCCCGCTGATGAACAGCTAAAATATTCACCTGTTCCAGCTGAGACATTGATAGGCCATAAGCATCAGCTGCGGGAATGTCCTCCGTTGGGGAAAAATTAGAAATACCTACTGCTCTTATTTCAGAAACAAAAGGTTTTTTTATAAGTACTTCAATTTCTTCTGGTGAAAGCATAAGGCTAACGGCATTTAAAAATCGTGATGAAGTTCTTATGGGGAAAGAACTCACAGCTTCAACCTGTTGTATATACGGAGAATAGGGCGCTAAATCAAAAACATCAGCATCACTAGAACCTGATAAAATTCTTCGTTCAAATGCAGGTCCATTCATTATATCAACATTTGCAGACTCAAGTCTAAATTCAACATCAGCACCGCGGTCGCTGAAAATAACCCAGTAAAGCCCCTCTTCAGCCACGGTGGTCTGAAGAAGGGCAGTAATAATGATAAAAGCTAACATTAGGTCTCGGACTGATCTACCCAGCGCCAGATCTGATAATCCCCGTCTGCGTTGGGTTTACAGAGAAATAACGCGTTGCCCACAGCATGAAAACCTACCTGTTGATCGTCATCCCAGAAGTAAACCTTTAAGTCAAATGATCGCACAAGTTGAAGAGTTTCACCACTAGGATCACCATACCAGACAACTTCTGAACTACCCTCAAGGGTAAGATCAACAATCTCGGCATCGGTGCTTGCAAACATATTGCTGGCCATGTTTTCTTCTATATCACGCCCCCAGGATTGATCAATTTCACCGTTACCGGTATAATCATCCCAATCAACTTCCAAAAGCATGAACTCAAACTCTTCATGAAGACAATCCATATAAGCTTCAATATTTTTAGTTTCGTAGGCCAACTGAAAGTTCTCAAGAAGTTTCGTTGGTGTATCAACTGGTGAATGATACTCGGAAGTATCTGGAGGAGTGGGATCAGGCTCTGGGCTGAACAGACAACCCGAACCAATTAAAATCGCTGCAATTACAACTTGCATAATTCCTGTTTTCATAATAAACTTCATTTCTTCCTTTCGTAAATGTCATTTTCCGTTCTCACTTATGGAATATAACCAGAATGTATTTAAATTGTTCCCCTGAAATTTCTCTTTGTTTTAAACACATCATATCAAAATAAGGAAGTAAATGGAATAAACAATGATTTCGTAGGTACTTCTTGAAAATTAGTGGTATTTTTTTCTATAAATAACCTCCTGTTGACTTGAGAGGTTTTATAGTTGATTTTAGACCTATGAGGGGTAGTAAATAGATCGAGAAAGGGGGTCTGGAACTGTTTAGTTTATTTCTAACTATTTTGTCATTGATGTCTGTGGCAACCGTTGATGAAGCCATTGAATTGTACAACAGTGGTTATTACCAAGAAACAATAACTGAGCTAGAACGACTGATCAGCCAAGGCTCTTTGTCGTTTGATGAACAACTCAGAGCTTGGGATAGGCTTGGCAGTTCATACTGGGCCATGGGTGAAATGGATTCAGCTGAAAACGCTTATGCTGAGTTGCTACGACTTGATGTTTATTATGACTTAGGCACTAGGGCCAACCCAAGATTACAGATTTTCCTTGATAACACAAGAACTAGTATTATGTCTATTGCCACCATAAGAAGTGAACCGGCAGGAGCCTTCGTCACCTTAGAGGGGCAACTTATGGGGGTAACACCTATAGTATTAGAAGGTCTATTAGTTGGAGACCAATATGAGGTGAACGTTTATCAGATTGGCTTTGAAACTGAATATTATTTACTTACAGCACAATCAGGATCAGATCATATACTTGAATTTGATTTAAATTTACTGCCTGATATTGGCTCAGTAGCAGTTGCTGATGCTGGTTCATCTCAAGTATTCAATCCGAACCAGACAACAAACCCACGACCTGATGAACTTATATCATCTCCATTTGAAACTTCTGTGGAAACGGTTACTGAAACCGTACAGCGTCCTGATGAGCTGATTTCTTCTCCATTTGAAACCATTATAGAAACAACACAGCGCCCTGATGAGCTTATCTCTTCTCCTTTTGAAAACCTTGTAGAAACCGCGCAAAGTA
>JAOZUR010000037.1:7299-25319 GCA_029938555.1 Candidatus Sabulitectum sp.
CCTGATGAGCTTATCTCTTCTCCTTTTGAAAACCTTGTAGAAACCGCGCAAAGTACCTCTGAAATTACAATAACTCCACCGGTTGAAACCCAGGTAATCACTGCTAGTGAAGAACGAGTTTACGGCCAAACATCTCAGTCTAACCATACAGCTCCACAAAACACTGCTGATCTCATCGCTATGCTTTCAGGTGGAAGTGGTATTGATGTTGCTGCAGTAAACAGTAGTGGCAGCCTTACAAATGGAGGTAATTCCAGCATAGGTCTCGCCGGTTCTTCTGGTGGGCGTTCAGGCATTGTCTCATCTGGTGTTGCGGCTCAAGCAGAAGCCCTAGGCCGTGAAGTGATGGTTTTCTCTGACATTTCCTCTCTGGGAACCCCCACTGCCACAGGAACCGAAAACTATTCATCAAGAACAGCCGAGGAAATTGCGGAACTAGTTGCAGAAAAGCAAGGAATGGTGATGTATGTTTATAACAAACATCTACGCACTGATCCTTTACTTATGGGCCGAGTTGATGTTGCAATGATTATTCATCCAAGCGGTAGAGTCTCTGATGTGGAAATTGTTGGATCAAACATGTATAACCGTGCATTTGAGCTAGAACTTCTCAGTTCAATTGAGCAGTGGCGATTTGGAAGTGTTAATTCCAGCGAAGGGCCTCTTCCCATACAGCTCCCTCTGAGCTTTAATCCATAAATAATTCAAACTACCATAATCATTGAAAGGACATCATGGAGGAAAACAAAGTCTTAGGGATTCTCAAAGAATGCGATGCCCTGTTAGAAGGTCACTTCAAATACACATCTGGAAGACACGGAAAATTATATTTTGAGAAGATTAAGGTTGCTCGACGCCCTGATCTGGTAATGGAACTGGGTCGCATTACTGCGTTGCAGATGGAAGATATAAAAGATGACTTTGACGTGGTGTGTGCCCCTGCATTCGGAGCAATTGTATTCGGATTTGCCACTGCATCAGCCATGAACAAACCTTTTGCGTTTCTTCAGAGAGATGCAAACGGAGTTATGGGAATTAGATCTGGTTTCAAAAGTGTTGTTGAAAATGCTAGAGTTCTTCTTATTGAAGATGTGGTTACAACCGGTGGAAGCGTAAGAGAAGCAATTGAGGTTTTAAACGGTCTTAATGCCACTGTTAGAATGGTAGGGCTTCTTGTTGACAGAACAGATGGTGAACTGAAGCTACCTGCTCCTTACCGTGCTCTTCTTACTGTAAAAGCCGAAAGCTGGAGCCCTGACCAGTGCCCTATGTGCAAAATGGGCATAGATGTGACAAAACCAGGTTCTTCCGGTAAAAAAAGCTAAGATACTTTCATAATTTTAATTTGTTCCGGGAATTCAGTAATGTGTTTCCGGAACTGTATAAAAACGATCCTACTTTTTTACTGAAGGATCCTGATCGAAGAACTGACAAAGTTGTTTGTATACTTCAGGTGCACGGCTTTTCATTTTTTCTGGTTTTTCGAAAAAATATTCTACAGAGCATGCGAAGAATTCTGCTGGGTTCGTTCCTGCATAATCTCGAAGAATCGATCTGTGAGTATGAACCTTCTCAAACTCTGCCTGCATGGCCTGTGCCCATGGTTTATACGAGCCAAGGCTCAACTCATCAGGGGTTCCATCTGGTCTTCGCCCATCAAGAACATGTGCAAATTCGTGATATCCTACATTAAAGCCATCATTTTCATGTGCAAAACTATTAAGAAGGTGAGGCAACGATAAAATAACCCCTCCCTGCGAATGAACCATTCCAGCAGCGGTAAAACCTGAACTTCTTTTGGTTGAGTAGTTACCATCAGGGGAAAACCCACCAGGATAAATCAGAATTTCACCGAAATTGTAATATTCCCACCCAGGTCTTCTGAAAGTAAGTCTTACTGCTGATGCTGCAACCAGAGCCTTAATTTCATCTGTGATTTTTACCCCATCAACACCATCAATTGAATGCTCAGATAAAAAAATGGCAATATTGGCTTCATATATTTTTTTATCTGCAGAAGAGAGATTATTGTAAAAAGTAACCTTTTTCTGCAAAATCAAAAGCATGTTCTGGCTGAGGCCTGTTCCTGCAATTTTTTCTCTTTTGCTGTATTTATGAAAAAAAATGAAAAAATAAGTCAGACCAATTACAACAATTGCAGGCAAAATTACAACAAGTGATTTTCCTGCTAGAATAAAAGGAATGCTGAAAAGAACACAGGACACTGCTGTAAGCAGTGCCCTGTTTCTAATTTTTTTCTCTGGGAAAATTTCCACTAAGCTTACACTTCAGCCATGAAGTGGCGCTCAATCATGATTCTCTTGAGCTCAAGCTTAAATATCTCTTTATCACGAAGTTCACTGGCAAGCTCCTGCTTAGCTGCTTCAAGCTCAGTTTTTTCAAGCCTGAAAGCCTTGAAAGCTTTGCTGTATGCCTGCTTGGCAGCTGCAAGCTCTGCTGGTTCAACCTTTTTATCGTCTTCAGTGTTCTCAAGAGCTTTTTTAGCGTTTTCAAATGCTACTCTTGCCTGTGCGGCCTGCTCTGTTTCACTTTTAACTTCAGCTCTAAACTGCTCAATCTCTTCCACGCTGAAATCCATCTCTGCTTTAATTCTAGACTCAAGTTCATCAAGAACAGGAGTGAGAAAAAGCTTTAACTCATGAATGTAGTTAGCATAACGAACCACAGTAAGATTCAGTTTCTTTTCCTTGCGGATATTACTGATTGTGGTAAGCTTTTCCTGCCAGCTGTGAAGCTGGTTCAAACTAAATGCAAGTTCTCTGCGAAGTTCATTCTTATCATGAATGTCGCTTTTAAGTCTTTTTTCCTGAATGTTGTGCTGATTCACAGTATATCTCCTTATAATATTAATATTATGTACTTTTCATTTCTCACTCGTAGGCGGTGTTATGCCACCAAAACACTCTTATGTCAAGAGTTAGAACTCTATTGCCAGAATTACTCTGTTTTATGACTTCTCATTTTTTGAAGATGTCTGTAACTCTGATTCAAACCCTCATCTAAATTTAATCCGAGAATCCGTGAAGCATTACTTACATCCAATTCTGTTTCAGCCTCTATTTCTATGAATTTTCCAAAAAACAAACTATCAAGGCAGATATGCACATTCCCAACCATGGACCAGATTTCACGAGTTTTTTCATAGTGAAAAACTGGGATATAACCGAGTACTTTCAGCATTTCTTCAGCAGCTTCAATTGTAATTGAAAGAATTGTTTCATGTTCCTTCCGTATTTTCATAGTACTAACCATCCCTTGTTCTTTCACAGTGAGAATGGTTTTCCCTTGATAATTTCTAAGTCGAAGAAGCTTACCAAACGTTTTAAGTGTTCTTTCCGGTGTATCGAATACTATATTTTTTTCTTCTGATTCATCTACAAGTAGCTTACCACCACATTTCTCTAAATTTTCCCTAATCTGCCCAAAATCCTTAACTTCATATTTGAGTTCAACTTCTGTGTACATACCTACCTCCTAAAAACAAAACATTTGACCTGGAGCAAAAAAATTCATACATTAGCGTCCTACGGAGGAGGACTAGTCTAATTGGTAAGGCAGCGGATTTGAAATCCGCCGGGTTAAACACCCTTCGGGGTTCGACTCCCCGGTCCTCCGCCACCCTCCATCTAATCAGCCGAGAAAAATCAATTTAAAAAACAGTTGCCAAAAGACTTGTGTCGGTGATACGCCAATCTCCATCTTCCCAAACCATTCTAAAGGAAATTGTCGACCCATTGAAATAAGTGATCACAACAGTAGCAAGCCTTCCTGTCATGTCTGCAGTTTCCTGTTCAATTTGTTCATAAGACTGAAGATGAATTTCACTTAGTAATTTTCCTAAAAGTTCCTCATTTGATAGAATTTCTACATCGTAAACTGTTATTCTTCCATGATACCTCTGCTGAAGCATATTTTCCGCCAGCACAGGATCAGCTTGAACAAGTAGTCTTGTTTGATCCAAAAAACCAGTTAATGTAAAATACAGATCATTAGAGAAAATATTTTCCAGAGCGTAACCGTCATGGTATTCGATAGCATCAAATAAGCTATATGCCACATCTACCGGCGAAGCTAACATTACACCAGACAAAAGAATTATCAGTACGATATCTATCTTTTTATAAAACACTATTTAGCTCCATTCTATTCTACACTCCCATGAGTGATCCCATCAGCAATCCAAGTTCTTCCATTTTTGCGAATCTCAATGTACACGGGACATTTCATTGAACCAAGGTTATGAATACCTTTTTCAAGGTTCACAACCCTGTGGAAAGGCTTTCCCTTTTCTCTGAGCAATACCCTGCCTGACGCTGGAAGTTTCAAGTACAGGCTTCCCTGGTGTATTTGAGACCTATACTCCGATGCATCTCCATGAATAGCGTTACTGATAAAACAATTCCCTGTTCTAAGTGCCTCTGTGAATTGTGATGGATCTTTGAACGGTCTGCTTAATACAATATGTGTTCTCACTCTGTCAAAGAGCATTTTGTATCCAAAAACTTCCTTACCAAAAATTTTGTGGGCATGGGCATCTGCGCCGCCAACAAGGCATCCACCAGTTTCAAACCACATATCAACCGCATCTTTGGGTGGATTTTTTACTAACCGATCTGGAAAGTTTATTCGTACCAATCCATTAATAACATTTACCCTGCGTTTCCAACTACTCATCCAGTTCCACACCTCTATTCCACTTACAGGAGCGGTTGTACCAAATCCCCATGGAAATTCACCATAAGTTGGTATATAAGGCCTGGTTTCCACAGGATGCGCAATTATGGCAATGCCATTCATGGAAAGAATATGATCTAATTGATCAAGAATATGTCCAACTGGTTTGATCGTTTCAACACCATAAACAAGAAGGTGGCTTTTCAAATCAGTGTGCTGAAGTTCAGTACCAACAATAGACATAAGCCCATGGGTAATTTTCCCATGCCAACCTTCATCCATAAGCTTAAGATTTCTGTGATCATTGAAAGCAATGTAGTCTAGCCCTGCCTGGATGCCAAATTGGATTATATCTTCGGGTTCACCATATCCATCAGATCTGGTGGAATGAACATGAAGAACCCCTGTGGCTGAGTATTGCTCGAAAACCACAGGGGATTCTTTCATCTGACTACTTATTTTCTTCGCTTCTTTATTTCTTTTATAAGAGCTGGAATAATCTCGAAAAGATCACCCACAAAACCCTCGGTACAAAAATCAAAGATACCTGCATCTTTATCTTTGTTTACTGCGTAAATAACATCTGAAGACTGCATACCTACCCGGTGCTGAACAGCGCCAGAAATACCAACGGCAAGATAGGTAACAGGCTGTACTGTTTTGCCTGTCTGACCCACCTGACGAGGATATTCAATCCAGCCATTATCAACAGCAGCACGGCTTGCGCCCACTGTTCCACCCAGAAGGTGAGCAAGATCATGCAGTAAATCAAAATTCTCGGGATTTTTCATTCCCCTACCACCTGAGATGACTATTTCAGCTTCTGTAATATCAACTTCATCACCAGCAGACGGAATAAACTCAATGACCTTTGATCTGTTCTTCACCATTTCAGGAGTAACTTCAAGACTAATAATTTCACCTGTCCTGGAAGAATCTGGTTCAATTGGTTTCATAACACCTGGACGAACAGTAGACATCTGAGGCCTTGTTCTATCACAAACAATTGTGGCCATAATGTTCCCACCAAAAGCAGGTCTGGTTTGCATAAGCATTCCATTATCTGGATCTATTCTAAGCTCGGTGCAATCAGCCGTGAGACCGGTATCAAGGGTTTTAGAAACCCTTGGCATAACATCTCTGCCTGTGGTTGTGGCAGCAGCAAGAACAATTTCCGGCATATCAGCTTTGATTACATGGGTAAGAATGCTATTCCACGGTTCAGTAGAAAAGTGCTTAAAACTTTCATGAACCGCTGTTATAACTTTGTCTGCTCCTGCATGTATCAACATCTCTGGTGCTTTGGAAACATCATCCGAGATAACAAGAACAGATATTTCTTTTTCTCCAGCAGAAAGTTTTCTTGCCTCGCCAAGCAATTCAAGAGTACTTCTGTCTGGTGCTCCATTTCTCATTTCACAAAGAACAAGAATTCCTGAATATTTATCAAGTTCCTTCTGATTTCCACCAAATGAATGATGAACAGCCAGGGATTCAAAAGGACAGGAGTCTACACAGATGCTGCAAAGAGTACAATCTTCAGAAACAACAGCTCTTTTTTTATCATTTATGGAAAGCGCAACAACAGGACAGGTTTTAACACAAATGCCACAACCGGTACAGCTATCTTTTATTTCAAGAAATCCACTCATACTAAACCTCACTTCCTTCTCCGAGGAGCAGATCAGCAAGTTTTACCACAAGCTCTTCTGTGCTACCCTGATGAATACTACCACCGGTACGGGCTTCAGGAGTTGCAGTGGAAACAACCTTTGTAGGCGAGCCATTTAACCCGGTTTCATCTTCCGTGAGACCAAGGTCAACAAGACCCCAAACTGGGATTTTTGCTTTTCTTGATTTCATTTTACCACGAAGTGATGCAATTCTAGGAACATTTGCATCTTTAAGAATAGTGAGAACAACAGGAAGTTCTGACTGAACAACTTGTGTTCCTGTTTCAACATATCTCTCGGCTATAATTGATTGCTTTGATAATTCTCTTACTTTTCCGATAAATGTAATCTGGGGCCAGTCAAGCGAAGCAGCCACACTGGGACCTGTCTGGGCAGTATCTCCATCAATAGCCTGTTTGCCAAAGAAAACTGCATCCACATCGCCTAATTGAGCCACAGTAGCAGCAAGGGTATGGCTTGTAGCCCAAGTATCTGCGCCTGCAAATGCCCTATCACTTACTAAAATTGCATCATCAGCTCCCATGGATAAAGCTTCACGCAGAACAGCTTCTGCCTGGGGTGGGCCCATGGTAACAACAGTCACTGTCCCACCAAGCTCATCCCGCCATTTCATGGCCTCTTCCAGGGCATAAGTATCAAAAGGATTCATTATTGATGGAACACCATCACGAATAAGCGTACCTCTTTCAGGGTCAATCCTTACCTCGGCGGTATCCGGCACCTGTTTTACAGCAACAACGAACTTCATCAACCCCTACTTTCTCTTAGCTTCTTTTATCATCGCTTTTGCGATTACACTTCTTTGAATCTGATTTGTACCCTCGTATATCTGAGTTATTTTAGCATCACGCATCATTTTTTCAACAGGGTACTCTTTCATGTATCCATACCCACCAAGAATCTGAACAGCATCTACAGTGACTTTCATTGCAACATCACTGGCAAAAACCTTAGCCATTGCCGAAACTTTGTTAAAGTTTTTTGATCCGCTATCAATAAGACCGGCAGCTGCATAAGTTAATGCACGAGCCGCCTCAATCTGAGTTCCCATATCAGCAAGCATAAATTGCAGACCCTGGAAAGAATTGATCTTAACGCCAAACTGTTTTCTTTGCTCTGCATACTTAAGAGCTTCATCAAGAGCGCCCTGTGCTATTCCAACTGCCTGAGCTGCAACACCTGGTCGGGAATTATCAAGCGTTTTCATGGCAACCATGAAACCAAATCCCTCTCGGGAAATAAGATTTTCTGCTGGAATTCTGCAGTCCTCAAAAATTAGCTCGCGAGTTGCAGAAGCCCGAATACCCATTTTGTCTTCTTTTTTTCCATAACTAAAACCTGGAGTTCCCTCTTCAACAATAAAAGCACTGGCACCGCGTGCACCGCGTTCAGGATCTGTAAGTGCGATAACTGTATAAATCTGAGCTTCTCCGCCGTTTGTGATCCACTGCTTTGTGCCATTCAGAATGTAAGAATCTCCGTCTTTTATAGCACGTGTTTTTACTCCACCAGCATCACTACCAGCTTCAGATTCAGTAAGGGCAAATGCACAAAGTTTTTCGCCAGACGCAAGCTGGGGAAGATACTTCTTTTTTTGCTCTTCAGAACCCATAAGAATAATAGGCATGGCTCCAAGGGCATTTGCTGCATAGGAAACGGCAACACCACCACAATAACGACTAAGTTCTTCCGTCGCAACAGCAAGGGCAAGACTGCCCATTTCTGTTCCACCGTATTCCTCTGGAATGTATATTGTAAACAAATCACTTTGAGCAATAACATTCATTATTTCCCTTGGAAATTTGTTTTCTTCGTCAAGCTCTGCTCTGATTGGGAGAATGTATTTGTCTCCTATTTCAGTACAGATTTCTTTTAGACCCAGCAAATCCTCATTCAGCATGTAGTCCATTTATATCTCCCCTTCCAGCACCTTAAGAGCTGCAGCTGCTGCAAGCTCCTGTGAAACTTTTTTACTTTTTGCATGGCCTGTGCCAAGCACAGAACCTTGAATTATTACACTAATATCAAAAACCGGAGCGTGTGACGGCCCGGCAGTTAAATCAACTCTATATTCAGGCAGTGGTATTTTTCTGGCCTGACAGTATTCCTGAAGCAGAGTCTTGGGATCACCTGAGCAATTAGCTTCTTCGTGATCCAGAAGAGTCTGTTTCAGAAACAGGAAAGTCTTTTCAATTCCAGAATCAATGAACAAAGCACCAACAATAGCTTCATATGTATCTGCAGCAAGTGAATCAGAAATCTCTTTATTCCTAAAATCCGATCCTGTGATAATCTGAGTTCTTAAATTTAATCGATCTGCACATCTGGCAAGTGTGTCTTTCCTAACAAGATCAATTTTCATTCGCGTGAGTTCCCCTTCATTAGCCAAGGGATAGTCAGTCACAAGGTTAAATCTCACACTCAATTCAATAACAGCATCACCAAGAAATTCAAACCGCTCATTGCTCTGAACAGAAGCGGAAGACTTGTGGGTCAACGCTATGAGCAAAAGCTCAGGGCGGCTAAAAAGCCGCTCCAAGTTAATTTTGTTTTCAGACTTCAGTTAAAACCTTAGTACTTGCGAAGAGCGATACATACATTATGACCGCCAAATCCAAGAGAATTACTAAGAGCACACTGAATATCAGCTTCTCTTGCTTTACCTGGTACATAATCGAGATCGCAACCTTCACCCGGATTTTCATGGGTTGCTGTAGGAGGAACAATGCCATTCTTTAATGCAAGTGCAGTAAGCATTATCTCCATACCGCCTGTTGCACCTAGCATGTGCCCATGAACTGATTTTGTACTGGAAACCATTACACTGTCAGCTGAATCGCCCAGTGCTGCTCTGATTGCAGCAGTTTCATTAATATCATTCAGATTTGTCGATGTTCCGTGAGCATTAATGTAATTTACATCTGCAGGTTCCATACCAGCATCCTTCATTGCCATTCTCATGGCTCTTGCACAACCTTCGCCACCTGGTGCAGGTGCAGTTATGTGATGTGCATCACACGACATGCCTACCCCGGCTACCTCTGCAAAAATAGTAGCACCTCTTGCTTTCGCATGTTCCAGCTCTTCAAGAACCAAAATGCATGCTCCTTCAGCAATAACAAAACCAGACCTATCTTTATCAAATGGTCTTGATGCTTTCTCGGGTTCATCATTAAAAGTTGCACAAAGAGCTTTCATGGAACAAAATCCACCAATACTCATGAGAGTAAGAGGAGCTTCGCTTCCACCAGTCACCATAACTTCTGCTCTTCCCAATCGAATAGAATCAACAGAAGATGCAATAGCATGTGAGCTGGATGCACAAGCTGTAACAGTTGCAAAATTAGGCCCTTTTGCGTTTAAATCAATAGCAACCTGACCTGCGGCCATATTGCTTATCATCATGGGAACAAACATAGAACTAATTCGCCTAGGCCCTCTATCAAGTGCAATTGCATGCTGAGTTTCGAAAGTTTCCATGCCACCAACACCAGAACCAATGATAACCCCAACTCGCTCAGGATCTATAGATGCTTCAGATAAACCGGAATCAGCCCATGCTTGCTCAGCAGCAGCCATGGCTAGTTGGGTATATCTATCGTTCCTTCTGGCTTTTTTTGCACCAAGAATTTCTGCTGGATCAAAGTTCTTCACTTCACCGGCGACTTGACTGGTAAACTGTTCAGGGTCAATCTTAGATAATCTAGTCACACCGCTTTTTCCAGCTATAGCGTTACCCCAGACCTCTTTTACATCATTGCCAATTGGGCTGAAAACACCCAGACCGGTTATTACTACCCGCTTATCAGACAAGGAATTCCTCCAGGTACTTTAATCCGGAAATCGCCGCACCCCTCCGGCTGCGGCGATTTACCGGCGATACATATTATTTTCTTAGGCTTCGATACCTTTTGTTTTAAGAAATGAGACTACTGAACCAACAGTTTGAAGAGTATTTCCTTCTTCATCAGAAATTTTAAGATCAAATGTATCTTCAAGGTCCATCATAAGATCAACCATGTCAAGAGAGTCTGCACCAAGATCATCTTTAAGGTTAGCTGATTCGGTTACTTCCTCTGGTTTAACATTCAAACGGCTAACAATAATTTCAGAGATACGGTTTTCAAGTGACATATTTTTTCCTTTCTTAAGTGGTAAGACCGCCATCAACGGGCAGTACGATACCAGTAATATACTTTGCTGAGGGACTCATGAGAAATGCCACTGATTCAGCTATTTCAACAGGAAGCCCTAATCTGGCTGCAGGAATCCTTGATAGATAATCCTTGCGAACCTCTTCTGGTAAATTTTCAGTCATTTCAGTTTCAATAAAACCGGGAGCAACAACATTTACAGTTATTCCTCGACCGGCAAGCTCACGGTTAAGAGACTTGGACATTCCAATCAAACCAGCCTTGCTAGCTGCATAATTTGTTTGCCCAGCAGCGCCCACAAGACCAACAACTGAAGAAATACTAACAATGCTGCCTTCTCGCGCCCTAATAAGTGATCGCATGAAAGCCTGAGTGACTTTCCATGCACCAGTAAGGTTCACATCAATCACAAGATTCCACTGATCTTCGCTCATTCGCATCATCAGAGTATCTCTTGTAATACCAGCATTGTTAACAATACCCTTAACAACAGGTAATTCCTTAGCTACCGCAGATGCTACTTCTTTAAGTTGTACAGAATCTGTGATATTCACAGTGTATGGTTTGTACATTTCACCTAAAGCTTCAGCAGCAGTTGCAAGATCATCTTCAAGCATATCAAGCGCAGCGACAGTCCAACCTACGCTAATAAGTTTTTTTGCTATCTCTAGACCAATTCCCCGTGCGGCACCGGTAACTACTGCAGTTGCATTAAGATTCATCACTCCACCTTACTACAATTCCACCCCAGGTAAGACCTGCTCCAAAAGCAGCCAGCACCACAGTAAATCCAGGTTTAATCGTTCCATTATGAAGAGCTTCATCCATTGCGATAGGAATAGATGCGCTTGAAGTATTTCCATACTGATCGATATTCACATACACATCTTTCCACTCAAGTCGTAAAACTCTGGCTGTGGATTCTATGATTCTGACATTAGCCTGGTGTGAAATAAGAAGGTTAACATCTTTGTAAGTCAACCCGTCATTATCAAGAGCTTTCAGTGCCGAATCACGCATTGCTCTAACAGCACTTTTCATGATTTCACCGCCAGCCATGTGTATTTTATTTTTCTTTTGATCTATGGTTTCGTGAGTTATTGGTAATCTTGATCCACTGGAAGGCTGATCAAGAAGGTGACCAAGAGAACCATCACTGCCCCAATGGAAACCGCCAAGTTGCCCACCTGGACCTTCACTACCAACACAAGCTGCACCAGCACCATCACCGAAAAGAATACAAGTATTACGGTCTTCCCAATCTACTATTGTGGAAAGTTTTTCTGCTCCGATAACAAGAACCCTGTCCAGCATTCCAGACGTGATAAATGCTTTAGCCTGTATTAGTCCGAAAATGAAACCACTGCATCCTGCTTCAAAATCATAACAAGGGACTTTATTCAGCCCAAGACGATTTGCAACTAAAGCTGCAGTATTGGGAAAAGCGTAATCAGGAGTAACAGTACCAAGAAAAACAGCCTGAACATCTTCAGGTTTCCACCCTGCATCATCCATGGCTCTTTTGGCTGCCTCAAACGACATATCACTGTTAGCCATATCATCTGGCGCAATATGCCTCTGTTTGATTCCTGTTCTTGAAGTTATCCATTCATCGTTTGTATCAACCATCTTAGCAATGTCATCATTTGTTAAAACAGCTTCCGGAACAAAATGACCAGTTCCTTTTATATAGGCATGTCGCTCATTCAACAGCTTTTTCCTCCTCCAGAAGTTCTGCCATCTTTTCACTAATGGCCTCTACTGCACCGCTGCGTCTGAAATCGCAAGCTGCTGCAATAGCATTTCGAATTGCCAATGCTGAAGCGCTTCCATGGGCCACAATTGAAACCCCATTAAGCCCGAGAAGTGGAGCACCACCATACTCGGCAGCGTCAAATTTTTTCCATAATTTATTAAAGGATGGTCTCATAAACAGATAACCCATCCTAGAAGTCCATTGTTTTTTCATTTCAAGATATAAAGTTCCACCAACCATAGCAGCGATAGATTCAATGAATTTCACAAGTACATTTCCAGTATAACCATCACACACCACCACATCGGCATCACCCATAAGAATACCGTTACCCTCAATATTACCGCCAAAATTAAGTGGGGCTTTTGAAAGAAGACGATAGACCTCTTTAATATCAGCAGGTCCTTTAGACGGTTCGCTACCAACATTCAGTAAAGAAACCTTTGGTTTATCCACTCCGAAAACAAGTTTTGAATATATACTGCCCATAAATGCAAATTTGTACAATAACTGAGGGCGACACCCTACATTTGCACCTACATCTAAAAGAATAGTTGGGTTTCCAATGGTGGGAATAGTACTGGCTAGGGTTGGTCGGGTAATTCCTTTAATTCGTCCC
Organism: Candidatus Sabulitectum sp.; assembly: GCA_029938555.1. Classification (GTDB taxonomy): domain Bacteria; phylum Fermentibacterota; class Fermentibacteria; order Fermentibacterales; family JCC-6; genus Sabulitectum. Next base: position 20,218 of record JAOZUR010000037.1, read on the forward strand.
AATGCAAACATGCTACTGGCCATCATTGCACCTGTATTACCAGGGCTAACCATGGCATTTGCAATACCCTTACGCTGAAGACCGGCCATCACCATCATAGAACTGTCCGGTTTCTTTTTTAACGATTCAGCAGGATGGTCATCCATGGTAATAACCTGAGATGCGTGTTGAATCTCGATAGGATACTTCTGCCCATTGTTTAAAGAAAGAAGTCTGGCAATTGTATCCTGATTACCAACAAGGATTACTTTAACATCATTCTTTAGTTTTTTAGGGCTTTCCTTAAAAAACCTCACGGCCCCGCTTACAACAACTCCGGGACCGTGATCACCACCCATGGCATCTAATGCCACAACAACTGAATTACTCAAGTTCTATCCTTTTCAGGGAACAAGACTAATCTTCAACAGGTTCAGTTACCTGTCTGCCATTGTAAAAACCACATTGCTTACAAACTCTGTGAGGAAGCCTTGGCTCACCACACTGACTACAAGTACTTGTTGACTTAACCGCAATCTTCCAATGGGTACGACCTTTGTCGCGCCTTGTGGTTGAATGCCTTCTTTTTGGGACTGGCATCTGGATCTCGCTTTCATCTATACGCTCGAAGTTTAAACTTCGAAACCGTGTTCACATTCCTCTAAGTTCCGATTAATTCCACAACTGGGACACAACCCCCTACATTTTTCAGTGCAAAGAGGCATGGCCGGCAGAGAAAGTATAATCGCTTCACGGACGGGGTCTAATATACAAAGAGTTCCATCATTGTGCGACACCGGCTCAACTTCCGAATCTGAAAGCATATCCGGGTTCCAAGAATACATCCTTCTGATCTCTGCTGTGATGGAACAAACAACAGGTTTCAAACACTTTGCACATTCAACAAAAAAATCTGCTTCAAGAGAACCTTTAACAATTAACTCATATTCAGTTCTAGTTACATCAAGATCTAGCACCCCTTCTTCTGAGCAAAAAGTAACTCCCTGAATAGCCCATGGAACACTTTTCATCTCAATAAAAAACTCTTCAAAGGTGTTGCCACGAGGTATAGAATTAATAGCAATAGATAGTGTTTCTTCAAATAACCTCATATCAACTCATTCCAAATTCAGCAGCCAAGCTAAGGGAAATTCTTTCATTTTCCTCTGCGCTTGGTGACTGAACATAAATTCTTGCCAGAGGTTCTGTACCACTAAGCCTTATCAGAACCCATGTATTATCATCTAAAACAAGCTGGACTCCATCGATTCTATTGATATTTTTAACAGGAAGACCGGCGGCTTCTTTTTTATCTGACTGGAAAAGATTTTCTACGATATACTTTTTCATGGAAGGTTCCAGAGGAAGATCAAGTCTGGTATTATAGAATCGACCAAACTTTTTCCACAATTTTTCTAACAGAGAACCAAGACCTTCTTTATAAAAACAAACCATTTCTGCTGCCAGAAGACCAGCAAGAACTCCGTCTTTCTCGGGAACATGAGTTCCAAGCGAAAGACCTCCACTTTCTTCTCCTGCCAGAAGAACTCCACCTTTCAATATTTCTGCACCAAGATACTTGAATCCAACTGGTGTTACTTTAACCTGTAGTCCGTGGGACTCAGCCACCCGATCAAGCAAGCTGCCTGTGGTAATCGAGCGAACTACCATTCCTGATTTTCCTGTTTCAGCCAAGTAGTTAACAAGAAGAGCCATAAAATCATGGGGAGTAACGTAAACTCCATTTTCATCCACAATACCGAACCTGTCAGCATCACCGTCTGTGGCAACCCCAAGAGAAGCTCCACTTCGAACCACGCTCTGAGAAAGGTCGGAAAGACATAACTCATTTGGTTCAGGATGCTGTCGGCCTGCAAAAAGAGGATCTCTTTTCCCGTTAAGAACCCTTACTGACCCACCGAGTTCAATAAGCTTTTTATCAAGAACACCGCTTCCTGCACCGCTGAAAGCATCATAAACTATTCGAAGAGAATCAGCATTCCTGAAGGTATCCACATCAATGAACTCGTTAATCGCTGTCAGATAAGGAGTAATGAAATCTGATTTGATAACAGATCCATCTGCTTTCCTCTCAGGAACTGCACCTGCAGCAATCAATTCTTCAATTCTTCCAGTATCATCACTATCAGCAGGGCCGCCGTGCGAAGGGCTGAATTTAATTCCATTGTAAAGAGGGGGATTATGACTTGCGGTAAAATTGATTACACCACCGAGTTTCATATCCCTACAGGCATAAGAAAGTACTGGAGTAGGTACGCTTCTCTCTGATACATAAGCTTTAAAGCCATACTCCGCCATTCTTTCAGCAGTGGCATCTGCAAGTTCAGGTGAAAGAAATCGGCAGTCGCCGCCAATGGCAATGCTGTGATAACCGGTTTCTGTTAATCTTATTGCAATTGCATCAACAACAGCCATTGCCCTATCCCAAGTAAACTCTTTAGATATCACACCACGCCAACCGGATGTACCGAATTTAATTATCATTAATCTTAATCCTCCATAAGAACTTGAATTGCCTGAATTATAGACTCATCATGAGGAGCGGTTACTTCGTAATACCGACTCATAGGCCATTCACGAAGAGCTATTTCACGAAGAAGAGCCCGCTCAATATAGAAGTGACTGTCTGCAAATTCTTCATCTGTATATTCAATCTCTTCAGAGTCGAGGAATTCCCTGAATTCCTGAAAAAGAGCTTCATCTGGCCAAAAATCAAGTGCAATTTCATTTTCTAAAGTATAGGCTACTGCAAAGTGGAAAAAATGCCCATCAATTTCCAGTTCTGCAACAAGAGCCACACCAAAAGAATCTGGCTCAATAACTATATCTGGAATAATACCCCATACTTCATCAGCGTCAGATGTCATGAAATCATCTCTTAGTGTTCTATCAATGCTATTTCCATTAGGAGTATAATACCTTGCTGTGGTGAGCTTGACTCCATAGTGCCCTAACCCTGGATACTCTCCCAAGTCCGAAAGAGACTGTACAGATCCCTTGCCAAAAGTTCTAGAACCAATGAGAGTTGCTGCATTCTGATCCTGCAGTGCACCGGCTAGAATTTCAGAGGAACTGGCACTACCGCCATCCACAAGAAGCACCAAATCTCCTTCAAACAGAACACCTCTTCTGGTTCTGTATGTGTACTCGCCAACAGCCTGCCCACGGGTGGTTACAACAACTGCACCTGCTGGAAGAAAAATATCTGCAACATCAATAGAAGGAAGCATAAGGCCACCAGAGTTGCCCCTGATATCTAAAATCATTTTTTCAGCACCAAGGTTGCGAAGCTCACTAACTGCATCATATACCTCGCGAGCAGATTCTTCACTAAAACGGCTAAGACGAACATATCCAATGGTTGGTTCAACTAAAAATGAAGCCGAAACTGATGGAAAATCAATTACATCGCGCTCAATTGGAAAAACAATTGGTTCATCCATTCCAGGTCTCTGCACTGTAAGATTAACTATAGTGCCGCCAGGTCCTCTGATGAAAGAGACTGCCCCTGTAGTGGTAATTCCCTCAGTGGATACTCCATCGATTTCAATAATTCTGTCGCCAGCTTTCATGCCTGCCCTGTAAGCGGGAGTTCCTTCCAGCGGTGAAATTACTGTAAGCCAGTTATCTCTCTGGCCAAGTGTAATACCAACACCTTCAAAAGAACCTTCTAACTGTATTTGCAGGTTTTCCAATTCTTCAGGAGTAAGAAGAACACTATTAGGATCTAAGGACTGAAGCATTCCCTGAAGAGCTTCCTCTACAAGTTCTCTGCTTTGAACTGTATCTACATAAGATGAACGGGTAATACCATAAACATCAAAAAATAATTCAAGCGATGAAGCTCGTGCTACGGGAGTTTCCACATCCTGCGCAATTGCCACAGGGGGAAGCCCCAGAACAAGAGCCGTTGTCAACAACAGCATTCCAGTTGTGACTGCTACCCATCCAGGAATAAGGTCTTTCATATATCGATAACCCTTTCTGCTAATCTCTTCAGAACTTCATTAAGTATCAGTGAATCCTGTTCTTCTTCATTAAGCAAACCATCAACAACCAGAAATCGTTTAGAGTCTTGTTCTGCTAGCTCAAGATACCCGGCTCGCACTCTTTTATGAAAAGAAAGAGCCTCCATTTCAATTCGATCTAGTTTTCTTCCTGCTAGATTCATTCTTCTAAATCCTTCCTCAGGATCAAGATCCATCAGAACTGTTAAGTCAGGAACCAGACCACCAGTGGCCAAATCATTTGCAGCTCGCATGGCTTCTAAAGGCAAACCTCTTCCCCACCCCTGATAAGCAAAGGTAGATTCGCTGAAACGATCACACAAAACAACTCTGCCTTCTTCAAGAGCTGGTCGAATAACTCTGAAAACATTGGCAGCTCTACTTGCGAAATAAAGCATCAGCTCAGAAAGCGGGGGAACATCAAGATCAGGGTTCAAAAGAATCTTTCGAATCCGTTCAGAAACATCGGGCCCCCCAGGTTCCCGGGTGAAAACAGTTTCACATCCGGTATTATGGAGGGCCTCGATCAGATATCTGTATCTTGAAGATTTGCCTGAGCCTTCGACGCCTTCAAAGGTTACGAAAAGTCCGGGCACATTATCTCCTAATTCTATTTCTTTTCAGCTTTTTTCGTGCTGTCTACTTTTTTCTGGCTGTACTTTTCAATGTACTCTTCGGTCAATCTGTGGCACTCATCATCATAGTACTGCACAGGAGGTGACTTGAAGAAATAACTTGATGGAGCTTCGAGTGCTCCGCTAAGGCCATTATCTAAACCAAGCTTAGCGCAACGAACTGCATCAATAATAACACCAGCACTGTTAGGGCTATCCCAAACTTCAAGTTTTGCTTCAATGTTCAATGGAACATCGCCAAAACTGGTTCCCTCCATGCGGATGTAACACCACTTCCTGTCATCAAGCCATTCGATGTAATCGCTTGGACCGATGTGTACATTTCTAGGAAGCATTCCACCGGGAATCTGGCTGGTAACAGCATTTGTTTTACTGATTTTCTTAGATTCAAGTCGTTCACGCTCAAGCATATTGAGGAAATCTGTATTTCCACCAACATTAAGCTGATATGTACGATCGA
>JAOZUR010000038.1 GCA_029938555.1 Candidatus Sabulitectum sp.
TATCAGCTGAAGCCAAAACAGGTTTTGAGATGGAAGCTCTTGTTGGTGTTACAACTGCACTTCTAACTGTTTACGATATGCTGAAAGCTGTGGACAAATCTATGGAGATAACTGATATTCGTCTGTTGGGAAAAACCGGCGGCAAATCTGGCACATTTAGAGCAGATCCCAGTTAAACCGAGAGGAAAAAAATGCAAAGACTTCATTTTATTGCAGTGGTTTTTGTTTTAATGATTTTTCTTTTGCTAAATTCAGCTCAAGCAGTTCCTTTTGCCTTATTAACTGAAATTAGCTTTACAGGTTCTTCCCAGCATGAACCGGAGTCCTGTATGGATGAAGAGTTATTATCCGGTTGGGTCTGTTTAGTTCAAGATGATTCAGAGTACTGGATTTACAATCCTAGTGGTTATCTGAAACAAACTCTTGCTGATAGTGATTTCTATTCTGCAATAGAGAGTTATGATATATTTTTGAGTCAGTCTGTAGTTCTTCCAACTGGAATGGAATTCATAGCTATTCCAGAGGGCAGTTTTGTAATGGGTTCTTCAGCAAATGAGCTGGGGCGCTCTGATATTGAAGATTTTCAACATACTGTTCATGTAAAGTCTTTTGAATTTATGACCACGCCAGTAACCCAGGGAATGTGGGATCAGGTCATGGGTGGTGTTCCCAACATTGGCAGGGGTGCTGGGGCTAATTTTCCAGTTTACGATGTATATTATTCTTCTGCACAGGTTTTTGCCGGATGGATGAACCAGTTGGATCCAGAACATGAATACAGACTTCCAAGTGAGGCAGAATGGGAATATGCCTGTCGAGCAGGAACCACAACACGGTATTACTGGGGAGATGACCCTGAGAACACAGACATAGATCTTTATGCATGGTATGGAGATAATTCAGGTACAAGCACGCATCCAGTGGGGTTGAAGCTTCCCAATAACTGGGGTTTGTTTGATATGAGTGGCAATGTTAATGAATGGTGTCAGGATAGCCTTCCAGAAAATACTGAACAACCATTAGGTCAGGAAAGAATGAGTTCAGATGGGATTCACAGATTTTCTTTACGAGGTGGTACTTTCAGCTGGGGTGCAGATAACTGTAGATCCGCCTATAGGCCCCCTTATGCAGACAGAAGTAATGGTTTCAGACTTGTGAGAACCAGAGTAACCGAGGAAACAGAGATTGTGGCTGTTGATTTTAGTTTTCAAAAAAGTGCAGAAGGTGTGATTACAGACCATGCTACTGGTTTAGAATGGCTTATTCATCCTGCTCATCATATTTCGTGGCAGAATGCAAGAGGTTGGGCTTATTCACTTGGTGAAGGTTGGAGAGTTCCAAATCCACAAGAGCTTCGTGGCTTGTATGAAACAAATAATGCCATTTATGGAAGTTTGGGTTCTGGATGGGGAGTCTGGTGCGAGGATCAGTTTGACAGTGGATCTGTGTCCTGTATTCGAATATCTGATGGTGCAGAGTTTACATCTTACCTAGAGAGACTGCCTTTTGAATCTAGGGCATACGCAGTGCGAGTTCAAGGTAGTGGCGATTTTTTGTTATCTGTAATGGCAAATGTAGAATCTATGCTTGATGTATTGAAAGCACGATTTGTTAAGGATAATGAAGGGAATATTACAGATTCGCAAACAGGTCTTGTATGGCGCACTGGACCAGCTCGTGATTGTTCCCTTGTTGCAGCGTCTAGGTTTCTGGACGAACTTGGAACAGGGTGGCGCTTCCCTACAATCAATGAGCTTCAGGTTCTTCATAACGCTGGTGTATACTGGCCGAACAACATGGGTCCATTTGAATGGCATGGAATATTTAATAAAGGTTTTTGGATATGGTCCGATAATCAAGTAGGAAGTACCCATCAGAGTGGAAAATTTTTGTATGGATTTACTATTTTGGGTGGGAAAGATTCTCGAGCTTATGGTTCTGAGAATGAAAGTGAATTTGTCAGGGTTTTTGCAGTTCGCTGATAAAAAGTATTTTTTCAAACTGTTTATGTAAAAAGAGGTTTTTATGGCAGATATGGCAACTTTCAGTGTATTGACTGTTAGTGACAGTTGCAAAAAAGGTACCCGTACAGATACCAGTGGCCCTGCGATTATCGAGAAAATGAAAAACTCAGGTTATACTTGTGTTGATTACAGAATAACTGAAGATGGTGTAACTCCCGTATCCAGTAGTATTGAAGAAATGTGTTATCAGGGTGTAAATCTTTTGATTACAACAGGAGGCACAGGTTTTAGCCCCCGAGATTTTACACCAGAGGCTACAGAATTAGTCTGTGATAGAAAAGTTCCTGGAATACCAGAGATGTTAAGGTATCGTTCAAGCGAAATAGTAAAAGCTGCATGGCTCAGCCGAGGAACTGCAGGAATCAAAGGCCATACCCTGGTTGTAAATCTGCCTGGTAGCGTAAAAGCTGTGACAGAATGTGTTGAATTCTTGTTACCTATACTTCCACATGCCCTTGAGGTGCTTAGGGGTTCTGTGGGGCGCTGTGGAGGATAGAAGTTAAATAATTCAGTTGTTTTACTATTTTTCTTTACGCAGTATCATTTCTAAGGAAACCCAAGAGTCGTCAGAATCAATTTCTAATTGATTGGCTGTGTTTGTTGTGGTGGAAACCCCTGCTTCAGTCCGAACTTCCAACCAGTCTTTAGGGTACCATCCAAGGTTTAGTGATACTTCTGTTGTGTTTTCTACTATGCCTGAGGGGAAAGCTCCTCCTGCCTGAACAGAATCAGGCCAGCCTTCATATACATTACCTTCGCCATGTCTGGTGTAACTGCCTTTTAGCTGGGCAGTAATTCCTTGAAAACCTATGTAAGACAAAGAGCCGGTGAAGCGGTCTGCATCAGGCCCCAGTTGTGAACCGATTATTCTGGCGTCATGCATGTAATAATTGTTGAGTTTTCTTTGGCTGTAAACATATCTCTGCACAGCGGTGTATTCAACAACTGCCCCTAGCCCGTATCGTGGAGAGAAAAAGTCAGCACCACAGGTATACCCAAGTTTGTTCGGTACATCATATATGTTGTCATACTGTATGTCATCAATAAGGAATTCACCATACAGAGCTACTCCACGCACAGGTTGCCATGTGGCATCCAAGCAAATAAAGGCATTATCGTCTACTCTTTCATTCCACTGAACAGGATACCATGGAATGAATAAATTTGCATAAGCCAGATCAATTCCATCTGCTGTATACAATATGGATTCAGATATACCTATTCTTAGTTTGTTAAAAGGTTTGATATCCAGCCTATGGGCAGAGAGCCATGTGGATGAATCAGAATTGATCGTGCTGGTGAATCCTGTGAAATGTACTTTATCACCTAGATTTAGATCAATTTTCATCATATCCATGGTGGGAGCCTCACCTGAAACTAGTAGCTGTGTAAATCTTCCTGGTCCCCATCTCACAGGAATTCTTCCAAGTGCCACCTGTAGCGGGCCTGTTTCTGTTTTGATGAAACCCCAGTCTACATACAAATGTCTACCGTGTTCAAGACCATAGTGAAAAGGAGAAAAACCATCAGGGGGATTTCCATCACTACCGGTCCATAAAGAGGTTCTTTGGGAAATGGAAAACCAGCTTAAAGGCTTGGCGAAAACTTCAAATGTAGTACCACCACTTGATATGAAATCAGAACTATTTTGGTTAGCTTGAACAGCAATAGTACCAACCCAACCAAAAATACCGTTGTCTGTTGCTATAGGGGCAGAGCGATCTTGAATTAGCTGCCAAAGCCACATGGACTTAGAACCTGGATTTATAGAAATAATGTGACTATCTTGGAATTCACCAGTTAGAAGATGCCCAGTGGTTTCAGAATGGTACAACCAGAGATTAAGCGGATCTTCCAGCGTGAGAGAAGCACTTGCCAGCGAAACAAATACTATGATTATGATAACCGCTTTCATTATTTACCTCTTTCTAAAAGAAAAATCGTTTCAACATGGTCGGTATGAGGGAACATATCCAACGGTGTGATTTTTGTGATTGTATAATTTTTTTCAGTAAAAATTGCAATATCTCTTGCAGCTGAAAATGGATTACAGCTAACATAAATAATTCTTGATGGGTTTAACTGCATAACCTGCTTAGAAATGGTTATTCCCATTCCAGCCCTTGGAGGGTCTGTAATAATTGTTTCAAAGTGTTTTTTCTTTTTCAGAGCTTTTGTTAAAAAAGAACTGTCTTTTGTATTGATTGTGTTTAATTTCCCAGCTTTAATCTGGTTAAGCTCTATTGCAATTCTGCACCCTATGCAAGCATCTTCATTCATTTCAACCAATGTAACTTTGGAACCTCTTGCTGCAAGAGGAATTCCAAACGTACCAACGCCTCCGTAAAGGTCAAGTACAGTTTTTTCATCAACTGGCACATAACCAAGAACAAGATTAACCATTTTTTCTGCTGCTTTTGTATTTACCTGGAAAAAGCCGCCATGGGGAACTTGAAAGATGAATTCACCAAGTTTTTCAAACATGTTGCCTGGTTTAACTGGAAACCAAGTACCCTTTTTTCGGATAACTGCAGGAGGCCAGTTAACCGGTGCTTTGTCTTGATAATCCCCAGTGAGCTCAATTATTGCATTATCTGTAAAATCAGCTCCTCGAACAGAGATTCTAGTTATTCCTGAAGGGATTCCAGTTTTAAGAAAATCTGAAAGAGCTTTTTTTGAAGACTCGTTCATAAGGGGGCAGGATTCTACTGGAACCGGATTACCCTTAAAAGCATGAAGGGTTAATCTGTTGTTAATTACATCAAATGTAACTTTGTTTCTGTAACCATCGGTAGAAGGTGATGGTACTGTTGAAGCTACCTTTGGTGTTGGTAAATTTTGTATTGCTTTTTCCACCCATATCTTTTTCCATTTGAGTTGCTGATCGTAACTTAGATGCTGCAATGAACATCCTCCACAATTACCGAAATATTTACAGAAAGGTTCTTTTCTGTCAGGGGAAGGCAACTGGATAGAAACAAGGTCAGCTTCAATAAAGTTTTTTTTAACCCTCATGTTATTGATGGTTACCTGTTCGTCTGGTAGAGCACCTTTAACAAAAATAACCGGACTGTTTTCAGGTCTTGCTATTCCGCCCACGCGATTTCCCAGGTTATCTATAAGTACAGTAGTTTCAGTTTTCAAACAAACCCATTCTTTTTAGAAGATCAGTAGAAGTTTTTTCAAATCGCTGATCAGTTATTGCTTCTCGTAACTGTGCCATAAGGCTGGCAAAATAATGAAGATTGTGCAGTGTGGCATAAATAGGAGCCAGCCACTCTTTTGCTTTGAACAAGTGATGCATGTAAGCCCTTGTGTGATTCCGGCAGACATAACAATCACAGTCCTTTTGGACCGGTGTGAAATCGTTCCTGTGTTTTGCATTGCGAATATTCAGTTTACCATCAGGAATAAAAAAACAGGCTCCACGGGCATTTCTTGTGGGTACAACGCAATCAAACATGTCTACGCCCATTCCAACAAAATCAATAAGATCTTTTGGTTTTCCAACACCCATGAGATATCTTGGTTTGTTTTCAGGAAGGTGATCTATGCAGCTTTTTACCGCTAGTTCCATCATTGGTCTTTTTTCACCTACAGCCACGCCTCCAATGGCATAACCGTCAAAATCCATATCCACAAGGCTGTTTGCGCATTTCTCGCGCAGTTTTGGAAAACTACCGCCTTGCACAATTCCAAACATAGCCTGACCATTCATAGGATGAATTTTTCTTGCTCTTTCTGCCCACCGAAGAGTTAATTCAACTGATTCTTCTGTTCTTAACTCCTCACTGGGTTGTGCAATGCATTCATCAAGAATCATCATTATATCGCTACCAAAAATTGTTTGAGCCTTGATTACTTTTTCAGGGGTTAGAATGTGTTTGCTGCCATCAATATGTGATTGAAAATTGTATCCTTCTTCTGTGACTTTCCGCAGTGAAGAAAGGCTGAATAACTGAAATCCACCACTGTCCGTAAGAATATTACTTTTCCAGTTCATGAATGAATGAAGGCCACCTGCCTGTTCTATGACATCCAGCCCTGGTCGTAGATATAGATGGTAAGTATTTGCTAGAATAATGCCGTACCCCTGAGATTCAAGGTCTGAGTTGCGAACAGTCTTAACTGTTGCCTGGGTACCCACAGGCATAAACGCAGGTGTTTCCACCGTTCCATGAGCTAAATTTAAAGTACCTCGGCGAGCTTTTCCGCTGGTAGTTTTAAGGTTGAATGATGGTGTCTGGCTCAACGGTTACCTCCTCAGGCTCTTGAATAATATCAATGGCAGGGTCTGTTATTTCTTCTGGGATTTCAATTTCTTCTACCTGGGCTGGAACAGATATGCTATCTGGTACTGTTACCTCCAGGGAATCAGTATTCAGTATTGTGGTATCAGCAGAAATAGTTATTAATGTATCAGTTACAAGTGAATCTGTTACCATAAGAAGAGAATCTGATGAGGTGGAATCTGCTTCTGTTGAGTCTGCTGTGGCTTCTACCACCACATTAACACGATCTGGAATTATAGGTAAAGAAGATGAATCTTCGGGAATAGGTTCAAGCATTTCAAACGAGAAAACAGTAGTGTCAGCCAGAAGTAGAATAGCATGTGTAGAGTCAATAGTTTGTATGATGTTAAGTTCGTTGTTAAGATCTTCAATCATATTGTTTCTGTGGTACAAGCTTGCAAGTCTTACATGATATTCCAGCTCATCAGGGTGTTGGATTATCAGTTCAAGGTAATGAGTAAGTAGTTCTTGTTCGTGAATCGGAAGACTTTCTTCAGGACTTTCCGTTTGTAGCATCATAACAGATGGAGCAGAATGCAGCAGGAAAAAAGCAGCTACAGCAGCTGCCATGGGCACTATAGTAAGAGTTCTTATTCTGAATGCAGCTTTTTTAGTTACACTATCAATCACAGACACAGGTCTTGGATCAAGCCTTCTGTCTGTGGCATTAAGACGAATTCCAGTGATTAGTTCAGGCAATGAAGCTTTGCCAAACAATAATGGAACAAAACCTATGAGAGCCGCGGGAAGCAAAAGCACATTAAGAAGAATTCTGAAAAAAACAGCGGATCTTGAAATAGATTTATCACCTTGGATGGTATGCTGTTTTATCTCTAGGGCTATCAGAGGGTTTCTCGCATCATATAGCTCCATTGAAGTAAGAAAGTTAATAGATATGACCATCGCAGGAATTATCGCATAACCCCAAAGATTAGTAATTGGCATGAACAGGGCTCCTGCTAAGGCTCCCCAGCCGGAGACAAAAAGTGTTTCCAGTGTTGCCAAGGTAAGGATTTTGCTGTTTTGCGCCGGTTTGTGATTACGGTAAGACAAAATATCTCCTCAGATAATCAGCATGGCATCGCCATAACTGTAAAACATGAATTTATCTTTTATTGCTTTTTTATACGCTTCCATTATCAAATCCAGTCCTGCAAAACTACCAACAAGAGAAATAAGAGAGCTACCAGGAAGATGAAAATTGGTCAGCAGAACATCCACGTTTTTGAACTGATATGGTGGATGAATGAAAATAGATGTACTACCTGAAAGCTGTTTCGTAGAATTAATATCGATTGATTCAAGAGTTCTGGTGACTGTAGTACCTGTTGCTATTATTCGCCCATTTCTTTTTTTGCATTCTTGTAAGGATTTAAGAGTTTTTTCTGCAACAACATAACGCTCTTCTTCAATGGAGTTTTCTTCTAAAATCTCATTTCTGAGAGGCTGAAAAGTACCTGGTCCAACATGTAGTGTAAGGTAATCAATTGAAGTACCATTTTTTTGAATGTCTTTTAGTATTTCTGGAGTAAAATGAAGCCCTGCTGTTGGGGCTGCAACAGCACCACTGTTAGCCGCAAATACGGTCTGATATCGGGTATTATCAAGTTCTTGAGGTTTTCTGTTAATGTATGGTGGTATGGGCACTGTTCCAGTGGTTTTTATTAACTCTTCTGTAGTTCCACTTGAAGAAAAATGAACGATTGCTCTTCCATTTCCAAGTTCTTCTTCTACAACGGCTTTTAAATTATTATCGAACACAAAAGCGTTGCCGGTTTTACAGTTCCGACCTGGTTTTACCATGGTTTTCCATCTTAAGGATCCCAGATCTTCAAGAAGGAACATTTCAATAGAACCACCTGTATGTTCCCTGTGACCCTTTAATCTTGCCTTTATTACTCTTGTATCATTAAGAATCAGTGAATCATTAGAGCCAATGTATTCTGAAATTTCGCTAAACTCTATTTCCGAAAATGATCGTTCTTTTCTGTTGAGTATCATCAATCTGCAAGTCCCTCTCTTTGCCGGCGGGTGCTGGGCAATGAGTTCTTCTGGTAGATCGTACATAAGATCTGATTTAGTCAGCATAACACCTCCAGATATTTTAACCACTTACTTTTAACCTGATTGTAAATTGTGTGTTTTTCCCCTTATTAGTGAATGTATTTATAGTTCCACCCAGTTCTTCTGTTAGTTTCCAAGCCAGGGCAAAAGCCATATTTATCTTCCCCGGTTGTTTATCTACCACCAGACATTCACTGGGAACGCTACCACCAGTGGTCTTTAATCCGAAAGACCAGTGATCACCACGCTGCTTAATTGTCATATCAATTTTTTCGCAACCTTCACAGTAATCTAATACACACATGAGCAACGAATAGGCTATCATGCTTACAAAAGCTCCATCCGTACAAACTTCAATATCATTTCTTGGCGGATTAAAGGTATGCTGGAGTTTGCATGAATATGAAATCTTTTGAAAGTCAAAAAATACTTTTTCCAGTAAGGGAATCGGATCAATCCATCGGTGATTTGGTAATCCATTATAGACTGAAACTTTAAGCCACCAAAGTGTCCATCGACTGAAAAAACCAAGTTTTGTAACAGAGCTAAAAAGAAGTTCTTGATGTTCTTCTTGTGTGTCTTTAGGGTTTTTAGAATTTGTAATGTTCTTCAGATATACTTCTAAGACAGAATAAAGTGCGGTTATGTTGTGGGTTATGTAATTCAGTACTTCCTGCTTCAATAAATTTGATTCTGCTGAAAAATCATTTTTAAAATCATTACTGCCTGCTGTGCTTTCAGGTGTAGTGAAAAGTAAAGCCATCATTTGAATCATTTCCCTTTCAACATAATGGAAGGCTTCAGTTTCTGTTGAAGCGAGTAAAATCACACCCTCTGTGGTGCTTCCATTAAAATATGGAACAGCCAGTTCGGATCGGGAATCGGAAAAAACAGGAGAAAAACGAAGATTATCACCAGGTGTTTCAGCAAAAAAAGCTGTTTCACCTCGAATGCATGCCCATGAAGCTGTGTTTAAATCTTCCACTTGAAGTTCAGGTAACAAGCCGATAACTCCCGATGCGCTTACTCCTTTAAGTGCTGTTCCTTTGGGACTTAATCTGTATATCACTGCTGTTTCAGCTTTGCATGCTTTTGTTAGATCAGAGAGTAAGCCTTCAAGGGGCTGAGTTTTATCAAGAAAAATTTTAGCCAGATCTTTTACTGTGGATAAAATACCGTGTCCTTCAGAAATTGCTTCTTTACTTTCCTGAAGGGCAATAATTCCTGAAGCTGCATGAAGAACAGCTGTATCAAGTGGCTTTAAACGCTTTTTGCTTATTCCCTGAAAAATCAGATGAGAGATACTGAATCCAGAATGAATTCTTTGTAGAAAAGTATCATCTTCTCTGAACCCACAGGGACTTGCAGCAAGCTGGACAGGGTCAAGTATTTTAATCAGGTATCTTGAATCACCTATGGTTTGAATCTTACCCTCGCGGATATAAGCGGCTGATGATGCCCCAAGAAATAACGATGTTACTTCCAATATCTCATTTATAGGTAAGTTTTCACTAGAAAGTAATTTCATTAATACCGGTGAAATCTCGTCTTTTTCTTTTTTATTCATTGTGGGAAGAATTGAAGACTTTGTTCTTGCAAAAACAACATATTGATCTATTTCAGGAATAGGTACTATGGAAATATCAACACTAAGCTCACTACCAGATAAAGAAGGCAGTAACTTTACAGGGAATCTAGAGGCTTCAGAGAAACCTAATGCTCTTTGCTCATGTCTAATCTGTAACGCTTTTTTATAGGTGGGGTGGACGTAGTTGAAAAGATCAGAACCAGTGGGATCCACGCCCCACATTTGCTGGCATACACCTCTAGCAATTTCGTTCATTGAGGTGATAATACCAGATTGATTCATTATGAATGCTGGTGTGAAACTTTCCTCTAACAGCACTCCAACAAGACTATTTCGATTAATTGTTCTTGTAACTACAGCTACTGACGGAACAGTGAATTTACAAAAAATCAGCTTACCTGCCGCTGGAAATGCTTTCATAGACAGGGTGAAGTTAGATATTTGTGTTTTTCCTGTATCAAGGCCCACTAAAAAATCATCTGCTGATCCATATTGCTGGCATCTTTTAAGAGCCGCCTGAATTGCTCCGGAAGATAAAGAGTCAAACAAGACCATTAGATCACTTTTTTTTTCAAAAAGGGAAGCAGCTTTTTCCGAAACTGCTAGTATTTCTCCTTGACTGGAGGTCAAAATAAAAATTTCATCGCCATAAATATTTTTAAGTAGAGAAGCGATTTCTTCTGGAGAGGTTGGTTTCAGAGTGAAGATTCGGGTACCTATGGAAATATCAAGGGCAGACAACGAGAAAAGTTTTCCTAGAATATGAGCAGGCCATTTTCCTTCTGAGGTGTTTTTTAAAAGCGAAACCAGAGTTTTACATTTGACATTTAGGCTCTCCAAAACTTCATTTATATGACTGGAATACAATATCTTATCATTGTCATCGTTGACCATGATCCAATAGCCTTCTTTAGGCAGATGTGTGTCAAATTTCTTAATACTTTGCATATTACCCAATCGAGTTGTTATACCTGAAACTTGCAGTACACATACAGTATTCTATATTAGACAGGTAAATGGCAAGGGAGAGTGCATTTTGAAATATACAGCTTTATGTAAGTTTGATTTGAATTCGGCTTCCAGGGAGGAAGCAATTACTGAATTGTTGGGTCTTTTTTCTATTGGAGAGAAGTCAAGGGGGTTATTGGCAGGGGCACTTGATATAAGAGAAAAAATAGGCGCAACTGTTGTTCATAATAATATTGCTTTGCCCCATTGCAGAAGTATTTTAGTTGATAAGTTAACAGTTGTTGTCGGCCGATCTCAGCCAGGTATATCTTGGCCTGAGCAAATAGTTAATACAGTTATTCTTTTTGTTTCTCCAGTGAATTTGAATGCTCCTCTTGAGCACAACAAATTCTTGAGCCACATTGCTGGAAAAATAAAAAAATCAGGAGACAAGATATCAGAGGTTGAAAATCAGGACGAGCTTCTAACCCTCTTGGGGTTTAAGCTCGCAGATCAGGGAGAATAGATGGACAAACAATTAGAGAAATTGATCAGTCTTCATGACCTTGATGTTATGATTGCAGATCTGAACAGAAAAGATATCAGAAAACGCGAAAAAGACATGGGTCTTCATACCGAGGGGGCCCTGGAAGAACTCAAGGAATTAAGAGAGACTTTTTGCAAAGGTATAAACAGGAAATGGCGTGGATTGTATAATCAGCTTACAAAGCATTACGGGAATGCAGTTGTTCCTGCTCTCATGGGAAGATGTGCCGGTTGTTTAACAAGGCTTCCAACAGCGGTTTGTTCTAATCCAGAGAGAAATACTAAAATACATACCTGTCCAACATGTGGAAGGATAATTTACTGGGCCGATTAGGCTATTCTTTCAGGAGGATAAATGAACCCAAGAGATGCACTTGAAGCACTTACTTTTGATGATGTACTAATTCTTCCAGGAGGGTCTGATGTACATCCAGGTCAAGTTAGTCTTCATACTGAACTTTGTAGAGATATCGTTTTAAATATCCCCGTGTTAAGCGCGGCTATGGATACTGTTACCGAGGCTGGAATGGCTATAGCGCTTGCTCAGCAGGGCGGTATGGGTGTTATTCATAAAAATCTCACAATTGATGAGCAAGCACAGCATGTTAGATGCGTAAAGAGAGCTGAAAGTGGTGTAATTAACGACCCTATTACTCTCAAAGAATCTGCTATAGTTGCTGATGCTTTTCGATTGGCTGAGGAAACTGGTGTCTCAGGTTTCCCAGTATTAAAAGCTAATAAGTTGTGCGGTATTCTTACCCACAGAGATTATCATTTTGAGCTTGATGGCTCAACCAGCATCGTGGATTTAATGACAACCATGGATGCTCTGGTCACAGCTCCAGTTGGCACATCAATTGAAGATGCATTGGTTTTGCTCAGGCGGCATCGTCTAGAGAAGTTGCCTCTTGTGACATCTGAAGGCCATCTTGCCGGTCTTGTTACTTTAAAAGATGCTCAGAAAGCTATGGAATACCCGGAGGCATGTAAAGATAGTAGAGGTCGCTTAAGAGCAGCAGCAGCAGTTAGTGTTGGCGAACCTGCTTTAACCAGAGCAGATGCACTTGTGGAAGCAGGTGTTGATTGTGTTTTTATTGATACTGCTCATGGGCAAAGTCGCACTGTAATTCAAACAGTGGAGAAAATTAGATTAAGATATCCAGACTTAGCAATTGTTGCAGGAAATGTTGTTACCGCCGAGGCTACAGAAGTATTGATTAAA
Organism: Candidatus Sabulitectum sp.; assembly: GCA_029938555.1. GTDB lineage: Bacteria > Fermentibacterota > Fermentibacteria > Fermentibacterales > JCC-6 > Sabulitectum. The sequence continues at coordinate 12,685 of JAOZUR010000038.1, forward strand.
TCCGGTGCGGATGCTGTTAAGGTTGGTGTTGGGCCAGGTTCTATTTGTACCACTAGAATTGTAGCAGGTATTGGTTGTCCTCAACTTACTGCAGTTTACGATTGTGCCGAGATGGCTGCAAAACACGGCAAAAAGATAATAGCAGACGGTGGTATTAAGTTTTCTGGTGATATTGTAAAAGCCCTTGCGGCAGGAGCTTCCTGTGTCATGATTGGCAGTTTGTTTGCAGGAACCACAGAAAGCCCAGGCGAGGCAATAATTTATAAAGGTAGAAAGTTTAAGACGTATCGTGGAATGGGATCAATGGGTGCCATGAAAAAGGGCAGTGCAGACAGGTACTTCCAAGATGCATCAGTTGAAAAAAAGCTTGTTCCTGAAGGTATAGAAGGCATGGTGGCTTTCAAGGGTCTTGTTAGTGATTATCTTGTTCAGCTTACCGGAGGTCTAAGATCTGGTATGGGTTATGTCGGGGCTGCTGATCTGCAGGAGCTGTTTAAAAGGGCTAGATTTATTCGAATGACTTCAGCAGGCCTTCGAGAAAGTCATGCCCATGATGTAACGGTGACCAAGGAAGCACCGAACTACTCATCTGATGTTGCCGGATATTGATCTTTTTAGCAACTGTGGTCTTCGATATGAATCAGAGATTTACACAGACGGAAGTTACTCTTTAAGCCGAGTAGAGTATCAGGGAAGAAAACTGGTTGCAGAAGTTTCGGATACAGTAGGAGCTTTTCAGCATCGCTGGCCATCTGTTCAGGGTTTGATGTCGCCTCTTTCTGCCAGAGATCTTCCAGGTCAGAAAAAAATGGTTCTTTTTGATATAGGTGATGGGGTTTTTCTTTATGAAAAAATGGAGAAAACAGTTAGTTTTACCTATAATGAAGCTGTTAAAATCACTCAAGAAGTAGTGGCTATTATTTCGGATCTTCAAGCCGCTGGAATGATCTGCGGTTACATTGGTCCCGAAATGTTTATTTCTCAGGGTTCATCTATTAGCATGCTTGCCGGTAGACGAGGAATACCTGTTTCTCCATTTACAGCACCTGAAGTTAAATCATCTCGGCCTTCGGATCCAAGAAGTGATGTGTCTGCAATTGGTTCATTTCTTTTTAGACTTGTTGCAGGAACAGACGACAGAGAGAAGCAGCTTATTGCTTGGCAGAAAATGAATCCAGCTCTGCAAACTGCGATTACCGATATGGTTGCAGCTTCTCCTGTAAATAGACCTAATGGTTTAAAAATTGTTATGTCTATTCTTGAAGGATTGCTGAAAGCAGAAGAAACGCAAAAAGAGAATAAATTTGTTGATGATAATTCCAGCTTTGTTAAAGAAAGCAAAGTTTTAGGAAAATCTAAGGACAACAAAAAGTTATACTGGATTATTGGATCCATCATTATGCTGATTCTAATTGTTGTAACTTTCTTAAAATCAGGACCTCCAGACCAGATAGAAAGTTCTCCCGATATAGTACCTGTAGAGCCAGAACAGCAGAATTCTGATGCTGTAGTTTCTCCTTGGGTTGATACGGTTTCTGTAAATGATACTGTTCAGCCGGTTGATCAAATATCTATTGAAGACTCTGCAGTGATCTGGGTTTCAAATTGCTCAGGAATATCAAATATCGAGCAAGAATATCGCAGTGGGCCTGTGAGTCAATTCTCATTTGTTTATCCGCTTGTTGGAACAACAAATAGACAGACTTCATTAATCTTAGTAAGACGGGATGATCCTATGATTCCCATTGGTGAAACTGCCAATGGAAGGGCTGCATATAGTATTGCAGATTCCTCCTTTGCTGTTAAACCTGTTGATTTGACCATTCTTCTAGGAACCGATTTGAATTATCCAGAAGTTAATGGTCAATTTTTACAAACACCTGTTTCACCAGCCGGCACACTGTTTGTTGATGTTGTAAACCACGGAGTTCAATTCCCTCTTGAGGGAATGGGAGCTGCAACATGGACTGCCAGTAGAATCGAAGGAAAATCCGTTGAAATTCAAGATGTTGAATGGTTAATAGCAATAAGTGATATTAGAGATTCTGATAGATTCAGCGAAGATATTGGTATTCCGGCAGCTCTTGATGAAACTGTTTTTCTTTTTTCAGAAAACAATCATCCAGCAGCCTCTCTTGAAACCCTACTCAGACAATTCTTTCGGCCACTTCCAGGAAGTGCTGAGTTTTTAACAGAGACTGTGCCAATTGCAGATATACATATTCTTATGGGTAGACCAGCTTCTGATTGACAAAAGGTGTCAAATCTGCTATATTCGCCCTCAATTTCCATCAGAGAGGTGTTGGCATAGTGCAATATTTGATCAATGACAGAGTTGTTCATCCTTACCACGGTGCAGGGATAATCACAGACATTTGTATGCAGGATATTTCAGGAGAAATGGTTGAATGTGTTGTTATTAAGTTGTCTGGAGATAGAGCCGGTATTTTACTTCCAGCAAACAACGTGGGCGAATCAGGACTTCGAAGAGTATCTTCTAAAAAAGACATTGATGCAGCCATGAGAACTCTTGCCACACCTGGTGAAGAGTTGCCTAAGGATTGGCGCAGAAGAATTGACGTGCTTAAAGAAAGAGTTAATTCTGGAGACCCTCTTATAATTGCCACAGCGATTAGAGATGTTCTTGCAAGGTCTTCCATAACAAAAATGAATCCATCGGAAAAAAGAGTACTGAATGAAGCAGTTCTTGTTTTTGCCGGAGAGTTTTCTCTTGTTAGAATGGTTACGCTGGAAGAGGCAAAAAAACTAATACATAAAAAGGTTTTGGGAAAGAAAAAAGCTACTTGATGTCTAATTCAAATCATCAAACCCTTTTTCGTACCATTACTGATGATGTGCTTGAGCAGGTTCTTCTTGTTTCCGTTGCTTTACACGGTAAAAATATAGATCTTGCAGGTGTTAAAGAGATGACTCGCCTGGTTGAAAGTGCCGGTGGTGAAGTGGTGCATCAGATTACCCAGAAACGACCAAGACCTGATGGTGGTTTTTTTGTAGGCAAGGGCAAAGCTGAAGAGATATCTTCAACAGCAGAAAGTCTTGGGCTTACAACAATTGTTTTTAATCATAATCTTAGTCCCGGTCAGGTTAACAGGTTAGAGGAATTATCCAAGTGTAAAATTATAGATAGAACAGAGTTAATTCTTGCGATTTTTGCCGTTCAAGCAAGAACACCCCAAGCCAAACTCAGGATTGAATTGGCCCAATTGGGATATATGTTGCCTAGACTGTCTGGTATGTGGCACCATCTTGATCGACTGGGTGCTGGTATTGGTACTAGAGGGCCTGGTGAAACTCAGCTTGAAGTTGATAGGCGCCGAGCAAGAACTCGTATGTCTTCTCTTGAGAAGAAACTTGAAGCTATAGATGCTGGTGCAAAAGTCAGGCATGGAAGGCGTGAGATAATGTTTTCTGTTGCCCTGGCAGGATATACTAATGCAGGTAAAAGTACTCTTATTAATAAATTGTGTGATGCGGAAGTTTTTTCAGAAGACAAATTATTTGCTACACTGGATACAACTTCCAGAAGGCTTGAGTTGCCTGATGGGGGATCTGTTATTATCAGTGATACTGTGGGGTTTATCGAGAGACTTCCCAAATCCCTGCTTGCAAGTTTTAGATCCACTTTAGATGTTGTTAAAGAGGCTGATTTGATTTTGCTGGTTGCAGATGATGCTGATCCCGATAAGCTGGCTAAAATTTCCACAGTCACAGACACACTGGAAAAGATTGAAGCTGAGTCAATTGATAGAGTTACAGTTTGGAATAAGTGTGATTTAACAGGAGCTTCTGGAGCAGGTGAACTGGCAATATCAGCTCTCACTGGTGAAGGAATAGAAAGTTTGATCGAGTTTATTCAGGTTAAAAGGCGTGAAGCTCTTGATTGGTGCACTGTTACAATAGATTTATGTACAGGTGATCTTGAGTACTGGATAAGAAAAAACAGTATTGTAGACAGTTTTGTTAGAGATAATGATTCAGGTTCCGTAAAGATTGTTTGTGGTATGTATCTTGGTTTTAATCATTTAAGAAAAAAACTAAGTGGTTTACATTCTAAATGGAGTGTAAAACCTCTAACAGATAAATGAGAGTAGTGTTAGAAGGGATAAACTAATGCCTGCAGCAGTAAATGCAATGGAAAGATTATCTGAAAGAATTCTCACTTTAGAAAGTTTGAGCAAGCGGGGCATTGTCACAGGGGATTTATTTTCTAAGCAAATCAGTGCTTTATTTCGTTCAAGAGACGCTAAAGCAGTATTTAATGAGTATGTTTTACCAGATAAAGATGCAATTAAGATACTGTGGCGATTGGAAGATCCATTAAGTTGGCGCAAAATATTCTCGGAGAGTAAAGATAAGCGGGAAATTCTGTTTTATCAATCGATTGAAAAAATTATGAGTTCTGAAGATAATCAACAGGAAAAAATAATCTCTATACTTCAACTGACTTGTCTTCCTTTCTATTCAGGATTTGTTTCGTTCACTAATGAAAAGGTAAAGAAAACCTCAAAATCTAAACCCAGTAGGGTTTCCGTTCTAGATTAATGAATAAGCGACTGAAAGGTTCAATTGTTGCATCTATAGGTGCCATATTCATTGTTGTTTCAATCTGGTTTCTTGGGCGTTCATTTCTTTCTGGTGTTCAAGAGGCAGGTGGCATTGAAAATCTTCTTCATTTTAATGTTCCACTTTTCATACTGGCTTCTTTTTTGATGTGTGTACACCTGGTGCTTGCCGGTTATACATGGACTCTTGTTACAGGAACTGCAGGTGGTAACCTTGGATTCCGAAAAGGCTTTGCTATCCATTTTCTTTCTCAGGTAGGTAAGTATGTTCCTGGAAAAGTATGGGCTGCAATGGGCAAATATAGCTTGAGTCGAAATAGTGGTCTTTCCACAGCGCAGACCGGTCAAGGTCTTATTCTTGAAACAGTTTTTATAGTTCTTGGTTGTCTTATCACTACCCTACCACTGATTCCTTTGAGTGCAAAAGATTCAGGTTTAGGTGTAGGGAATGGTTTGGCTTTAGCAATAGGATTATCAATTCTTCTCATAGTATCCATCCATCCTGTTGTATTTAAAAAAATAACTAAATTAGTGGCTAAGGTTATGAAAAAAAATCTAAACCTGAAAGAGTCCAGTTTTGGTGAAATGCTTCGGATTCTGCCTGTTTATGTTATTGTCTTTTTATCTTTGGGTGGTGCTTACTGGCTGATGTGTTATTCATTTGGTTTGAAGTTACCTGTTTTTCCTGGAATATTTATTTACCCTGCTGCAATGGGTATAGGTTATCTTGCCATATTTGCCCCAGGTGGCCTTGGTGCCCGTGAGTTAACTACTGTTTGGCTGGTGCATTTGATAATGCCAGGTTGTGAGCCAGGTCTTGCTGAGCTTACAGCGATAGTTGCACGACTCTGGATAACCATTGGGGAAGCTCTTGGTTTTGGCATTTCTTTCCCCATGTATGGCATTACGCCATCTTCTTTGAAAAAGCTTCTGACAGCTGACAGTTTATCTGACGGAAATATTACTGATTGAAACAAAGGGCAATAAATCAGATTTTACCCGGAATTGCTTGCTTCCCAAAACTGATATGTTTGAAAGAGCATCATAAACATTCCCTGAAAGAACACATCCATCATAGTACCCTTGGATTTCACCTCTTCTAAATACATATACTCTGCCACAGTCAAAAGTAAAACTTCCAGATACAGCATTGCTGCCACCAGCAGAAAGAATGCTGGTAACAAGAATTCCTGAACCAGTTTCAGCTAATGTGTTTGATGACCCTATAATGGATGGATCAACAGTTATGTTCGTGCATACCGGTTTTGAATGTTCACCAAGGTTTCTTCCGCTGCTGCCGGTGGATTCAGTTTCTAACTGGGCTGCTGAATTCAGATCATGCAGAAAACCAGTAAAAACTCCATTTTCGAATAGAGTTTTATCGGAAGTAGGAATACCCTCGCTGTCAAACGGAGCAGAGGAAGCTCCATTACTTAACCTTGGAAGGTCTCTGATTGTCAGTGATTTTGATAGAACCTGTTTTCCTTCCATATGAGCAAGAGGTGATGAACCTTCTATAAGAAGATTTCCACTAACACCAGCTCTTACTGCTTGAAGCAGCACAGAAAAAGCAACTGGAGAGAAAACAACATCTTTACCGCCAGATGCGGTTAATATATTCTGTTCCACGGAATTCATGGGCAGTAAAATCATTTCGAGAACATCTTCCATAACAGGAAGTGAAGTTGTAGTGCTTAATGAATATCCTGATTGAAGTAATCCTGAATTCCCAGGCAATGTGAGAGAAAATCTAGATGAAATTATTGGTTTTAAAAACCTTGCATTCATGCCATTTGAATTCATAACAACAAAAGAATCTGTACCCCACTGAATTCCAGCAGACAAGGAAAAAAGAGGATGGATTTGCTTAATTTTCTCCTGTAGTTCATTCAGATAATCATTAACACTGTCATGCGTGATGGAATCAATACTTTTATTGATATGTTCCTGATAATCAGGGGAGTAATCAGGAAAACTGAACAGAGCTTTCGGGCCAAATCTGCAGCTACTTATTGTTTTTTCCACAAGGCGGAATCTGTCAATCAAACCCCACTCTCCGGAAACTCCAATTTTCCCACTTCGGACCATTCGCAACCCCCAACCGGTGCGATAGCCTGCAGAAGGAGTGCACGAAACAGGATTGAATTCAATGCTTTTGTAATATTTATTTATTCCGGTAACTTCTGCTTCTGTTGATACTTTTTCACATGCTACAAGTATCTCTGCGCCGGTAATGAGTTCTTTATGCATCAGTTTACCTGTATTTCAGAAATTAGTATATGTGGTCCTCCGTAGGTTACTGGAATTGTTTTGCTTCCAAAACGGGAACAGCCAAATAAGCTGCCGGAGAGTTTTAGATCGTCCCCAGTATTTAGAACAGATTTTAAAATATCAGTAACTTTGCCTGAGATCACCATAGGTACCACAGGTTCGTGTATTACACCATTTTTTACGGTCCAAACTTCCTCCACTGCAATACTGAATCTATCCATGTCTGTGGCTCCACCAAGGAAACCTTTCATGTAAAGGCCATTGTCTAGGTGAATCTTTAATTTTTCAAGAGGAGTTGTGCCCTGCTCCATATATGTACAGGTCATTCTAGCTTCAGGAATTCCACCTCTGTCTGATATTCTAGCGTTTCCAGTGGGGTTTGTTTTGTATTTTGCTGCAGTACTCATGGTGTGCAACCAGCTGCTTATTTTGCCTGATGATACCAGTTGAGTTTTGCTGCCAGGGGTTCCTTCATCATCCCAGTGTAAACTTCCCGGGTGTTCTGTGAGCTGCGAATCGTCAACTATGCTCACACAATCAGATCCAACTCTTGAACCAATTCGGAGCATTTTTGCAATAGCGGGATTATTTTCTAGAAAATCGGCTTCCACCAGATGCCCAAATGCTTCATGAACTAGGATGCCAGTGAGAATAGGATCAAGTATCACCCGTTTTTTGCCTGGAGCTGATATTGTGGTTGTCTTACGGCTCTGTAATTCTTTGCCTATTTGGGTGATTTGTCTTTCTTTGTCTTTAAATCTATCAAATGAACCTCGGAGAGCAAACTCATTGCTGGATATCAGCCCACCAGGCAGTACTGCCTGGATATTCATGGAACCCAAGTTTTCAATTTCTCTTATGCTTGTTCCTGTTGAGTTAACAATGACCTTGTCGCGGATAATCTCATCATAGGTTACTCGGGCAGAGCCTTTGGAAATAGAAGCTCCTAGAAGATCACAATAATGTCTGCAGAGGAAAGCTTTTTCTCTTAACGGAACATTTGAAAGGGGTACACCATCTTCCATATCAATGAATGTATCTCTGCATGCCGGTGGTAGTATTGGAAAAATTACAGGAGATGATTTGCTTTGTATTGCAAGTGCCGCTGCCATATCCATTGCCTTGGACATTTCATCTGGGGTGCTGAATTCGTACATTGCCCACCGACCGGAAATCATAACTCTTGCGGTGCCTGTAAACTGCTCAATGGGTCCTGTATTCATGCTGGACAGACCTGCTTGTGTTACAGTGGTTCTTGCTGTACGCAAAAGTCTGATTTCAGCAAAATCAGCTTCAGAACCTGTCATGACTTTTTCAGCAATTTCTCTGTACTTTTGCAAGACAACCTCTTTTGTCAGTTATTTAGTATGGTTAAATCTTCCAGGCATAATCTGGCAGAATCGGCCCATGGTCCATTTGGTTTTAAGAAAAGATATCTGTTAATACTGTCGGTGGCACGAAGATTGTCATTTTGCTCAAGGTAGATTAAAGCTAAAAAATGATTAGCTTCTGCAAAACCAGCTGAGGCAGCTGGAAGTAAGATTTCACGAGCGTCAGCCAGTTCTCCATGTTGAAAAAGCAAAGAACCCATTTTTACTCTGGCTTCATCAGCCAGCAGCTCGTTTTCGATAATAATTCTGGTATACCATGAAATTGCTTCTTCTATGTTTCCAGTTTTTCCATGGGCTTCAGCAAGAACCATCCAGCATGAACCGTTTAGTGGTGCTAGCTCTAGAGCCATTTCTGCGTAATCTCGGGCTTCGTACTGTCTTGCCCTAACATTAAGAAGCATAACGGCCAATTCCTGGGGTGCTCGGAAATCGTCAGGTCTGCTTTCCATATACAGCAGGTATAATTCTTCTGCAGTATCCCATGATACATTGATTACGGCAACTCTCGCTAGGCCAAGATATGCCTCAACTGCACTTTCACTTATTTCCAGTGCGGTATTAAATTCAATTAGAGCTTTTTCGGTAAGTCCCTGGCTTATGTAGGCCATACCAGTTTCCACATGAAGCTCAGCAGTTAAGGTTTCAACATCCATTGCAGGGAAAATCAGAGCAATTAATAACAGTAACCCACTCATTATATTTACCTCCATTTAACTTGAATTCTACTTGTGAATAAAACCTAAAACAAGAGACCGGTTTGTAAAACAATTTACGTCTATCGGGATTTGTTGTGTTTTGTATATTTGAGCAGTCACAGCATCATAATAGTTTATCAGAAAAGCAGAATAGAGGAATAAAATGAATAGCAAATTTGATCTAGTGGTTTTGGGTGGTGGCCCTGCCGGTTATGTACCGGCAATAAGAGCTGCACAACTGGGGAAAAAGGTAGCGGTTATTGAAAAAGATTCCATGGGTGGTGTCTGTCTTAATCGAGGTTGTATTCCTACCAAAACTCTTGTGGCATCAGCATCTCTTTACAAACATGCAACTATGGCTAAAAAGTTTGGACTTCAGGGGTCGCTTGATTTTGATTATTCCTTAATCGCAAAACGAAAAGACATGGTAGTAACACGGCTTCGCAAAGGAATTGAAGCCCATCTGAAACAAATGGATATAGAGATAATAAGAGGTCATGGAAATCTGAAAAGTGCAGACCTTTTAGATGTGGAAGGAAGGGAAATTCACGCAGGAAATATCCTGTTATCTCCTGGTTCTGTTCCAGTGGTTCCAGGTTTTATGAATCAACCAGGGGTACTTACCAGCAAAGAATTACTTGAGATGAATACACTGCCAGAAAGCCTTATCATCATTGGCGGAGGAGTTATTGGGTGTGAATTTGCTTCAATTTTAGCTTCATTTGGTGTAAAAGTAACTATCGTCGAAATGTTACCTAAGATTCTTCCAGGGGTTGATGCTGATGTGGCTGCAGTTGTACATAAGGCCTTGAAGAAAGCTAAAGTAAAAATACATACAGGTGAACCGGCAGAGAAAATTCAGATAAATGAAAATGAAGCTACAGTTACCTTAGGCGATGGAACCGTTCTCACATCAAACAAACTTCTTGTTGCTATTGGAAGGAAATCTAGAACAACAGATTCTGGTTTTGAAACAGCAGGACTTAAGATTGATGATAGAGGTAATATTGTTACTGATTTGAACAATCAGACTAATCTGTCAGGGGTATATGCAGCTGGTGATGCAACTGGTAAATGGCAGCTTGCCCACGCCGGCAGTGCCCAGGGAATCGCCGCTGTTCATCACATGTTTGGTGCAGCTCACAGAAAAATTAATGCAGATGCCATGAGTGGATGTATTTTTACATTTCCTGAAGTTGCAATGGTAGGCCCAGGTGAAGATGAATGGAAGGAAAGAGGAGTTAAGGTAAAAACCTCTACTTCCAGATACATGGCAAATGGAAAAGCCATGGGAATGAATGAAACTGAAGGTTTCGTAAAGATAATCTGTAAAGAAGAAAACGATGTAATTATCGGGGTTCAGGTGGTCGGAGCAGACGCATCAAGCCTTATTGGTTGGGCTGTCATGGCTGTTAACGCAGGTTTAAAAGCAACGGATGCAGCCAGTTACATACACCCACATCCAACGCTTTCAGAGTTGTTTATGGAAGCAAGCGAAGGTATTGGTTACGGTTCTATACATGGATAGAATCACAAAATCTATAGAGCAGTTGCTTAAAACAGTAAGAACTCTTCGTAGCCCAGGTGGTTGCAACTGGGATCGCAGTCAGACCTTGCAGTCTCTCAGACCATATATGCTTGAAGAGGCTTATGAGGTTGCAGATGCTGTTGATAACAATGATATGGATGAGTTAAAAAAGGAGCTGGGTGATCTTCTGCTTCATATTATCATGTCCGCTGATATCTGTCAGCAAGATAATATCTTTGATCTTGCAGATGTTGCAGATCAGATTTCAGAAAAGCTTAAAAGAAGGCATCCTCATGTATTTGACAAAACTCTAGAACTTACCCCTGAGCAAGTTGCAAAACAGTGGGAATCTATAAAATCAGAAGAGAAAAAAAAGGAAAAGAAGAAGTTTTTTGATTCACTGCCTAAAGCGATGCCAGCTCTTCAGAAAGCTTGGCGTATTCAGCAGCGGGCTGCTGAAGTGGACTATCCCGGCCAGAGCTCAGATGAGAACAGAAAAGAAATACAATCTCTTCTCAACAATGAGAATCTTTCTGAAAAAGACACAGGTAGAATTCTTTTTCTTATTGCAGACACCGCTCGGCAGAACGGTATAGAACCTGAGAAGGCACTAAGAGATAGAAATACCAATTTCATAAACTGCTTCAACAATTTTGAGGAACTTTTATCATCACGAGGATGTTCTATTACTGATTCTGAAACAAAACACAGAGAAGAATGTTTTGCCATTGCTTTTAAGGATTTCTGATTGTATTGTCGACTCTAATGTGTGAAGTTTCGGTTATTTAGGCAAAATTCGTTTTGATCTTTATTTAGTATTATTAATGGAAGATAATAGAATGGAATCGATGAATAATTGCATTTTTTATGAAATTGCACGGTGAACAAACTAGGAAAGGAAGTACGAATGAGACAGATTCTAATTTTACTCGTTGTTGCTGCTATGGCTCTGGCCGGATCAATAGATCCTAGCCTTGCTGTTATAATGGCAGGTTCAACAGACACAGATCTTATTCCAGTATTTATTCTGGCCCATGGTCAGGTTGATAGAAACTGGGTTAATTCCGCAACAAACGGGTTGAACAGGGCAGAGAGGCAGCAGTTTGCTGTTAGTGCCATGAAAGATATCGCAGATGTTGCTCAAAGAGATATTATTGTTGAATTGAATTCGACAAATTCTGAGAATATTTTACCACTTTGGATGGCTAATGCAGTTTACTGCCAGGCAACCAGAGCTACAATCAGAGCAATGGCTACCAGGTCAGATGTTCTTCTTATTGAAGGCGCTTCAGATCCAGATGCAGGGCTTATTGAGCCTGTTGACGTTCGCCCACTTAATGGTGACGAACGAGAAAAAGGTCTTGCCTGGGGTGTTTCAAAAATCAATGCTGATGATGCCTGGTCACTTGGTTATGAAGGTCAGGGCGTAATTGTTGCTGTTATTGATACTGGTGTTGATTACAACCATACTGACCTTAACACAAACATGTGGCATGATACCCCTGCTGGGCTTCATCTTGGTTATGACTTTTTTGATGGTGATAATGACCCAATGGATGATTACGGTCATGGTACACATTGTGCTGGAAGTGTAGCAGGTGATGGTTCTGGTGGAACAGAGACTGGCGTTGCTCCTTCCGCTACTATTATGGCTTTAAGAATTAATTATTACGGTGGCGGAGAGCCAACATGGATACAGGCTATGGAATTTGCAGCTGACAATGGTGCTTCTGTAATGTCCACTTCTCTTGGTTCCGGTCAGGGTAATACCTCTCTTAGAACTGCCAATGAAAATGCACTTACTGCTGGTCTTTACCACAGTGTTGCTGCTGCTAATGATGGACCAGGACCTAGTACAGTCACATCTCCTGGTGATGGCCCTCCACCTTGGTTCCACCCAGATCAGGGATTGCATGGTGGAAACTCTGCTGTTGTAACAGTTGGTGCAACAGACAGTGGTGATGTTATTGCTAGTTTCTCTAGCCGTGGCCCTGTTGTCTGTTGGAGTGATTATCCCGATACAGGCTTAATTGATCCAGATATCAGTGGACCAGGTGTTAATGTTGTAAGTACCCAGTGGACTGGTGGATACACAACAATGAGTGGTACTTCAATGGCCACACCACACC
>JAOZUR010000009.1 GCA_029938555.1 Candidatus Sabulitectum sp.
GCTGTTCAATCAGATACCCAAGCATTTCTCTAAGTACATCGCTGTCTGTTTCCTCAAGCTTCTTGCGAAGAAGCTCCATTTGTGTAATATTTTTCTCGGCCTATGCATTTTCTCCTTTGAGTTAGGCGTTTCTTTGTGGTTACACCTAAAATGCATTGGTCACTTAATTTTTCCACTATCTTCATACACCACTATCACGGACTCTACTAAAATCCCAAGACCATTTCATTTGTTGTAAAACTCTTCAAACCGAACCTCTGTGATATTTTTGTGTTATAGGCATATAGATTGGAGGAATCGATGAATGAGAAAAAGTTGGATAGTGAATTGGTAAAGATGGCACAAGCAGGCGATTTAGCAGTGTTCAGTGAACTTGTTAGACGGTGTAGATCTGAAATACTGATTGAGCTTACAGGGTTAACAGGCAATATTTATGACGCTGAAGATGTTCTTCAAGAAGCGTTGTTAAGAAGTTTTTTGAAGATTCAATCTTTGAAGGAGCCGTACAATTTTGGTGGATGGCTAAGGTTGATTGCAAGAAACATAGCTAAGAATCGACTTTTAAGAAAACCGAAAATTGTTGAGTTGAAAGAGGATTCAATTGAAAATTTGCCTGAAGTCGAAACGGACACAAGTGATAGAGTTTTGCAGACAGAACTGGCATTGCGGGCATTGTCGCGTTTATCTCCAAAATTGAGAGAAACTACTCGTCTAACATATCTAACGAGTTATTCACAAAGACAAGTTGCGGAAATGTTGGGTGTTCCATTGGGTACAGTAAAGTCGCGCCTTTGCGAGAGTCGAATAAAAATGAAAAAAGAGGTTTTAAACATGTCAAGAGCAGGAAGAACTGATGCGGTTATCAATACGGTTCCAGCCATAAAAGTAAAAGAATTATCTCATTTGAAAATGTCAGTTTTACCACAAGGGCCAGGGTTGTATTTTGGTACTGTATTAAAAGAAGGTTTAAAAGAGGTTTGCCATTTTTTTGATTATCCTGGGGGCATTCTTACTCAGACTGTGTTTACACAGGTGGTCAAAAAAGTTGAAATATCAGGTAGAGAATGTTTTGAGGTTCTTGTTGAACACACAGACTGTGAGCCTGCCACAGCAAATGTTCTTCAGTATTTTACAGTTACAGATAGAGGGTTTGAATGGGTAATGATGACAAATGCAGATGAACTGTTCCCGCAAACTAGATTTTTTAAGTTGGGTGAAGAGGTTTTTCCATCCAGTTATTCCAGCGGAGAGAGTGAAGAGTATAGCGCCAGAGTTGTAAATCTTACTATTGGAAGTACAAATTATGGGCAGTGTCTTGCTGTTTTCTGGAATTGGCAGACCGGCACACCTGCCGAGAGCTTTTTCACAAAAGCAGGAAGACAGGTATTGCACAGAAGATATTCCAGCCCAGATGTATCAAATGCAAAAAGCAGTCTTTACAATAATCTGCCTGAAGATGGAGGGAAAAACTTCAGGGGAATAGAGTATCGTTTGTGGTACGACACGGTTCTTATTGAAGATAAGTAGATTTAACTAAGAATTGCATTGTGTAGTGAATGCAGCATTGTCTAGTTTTGAATCTGTAATGTGCTATAGTTCATCATACTATTAATTTACAAAACGAAGGAGAATTCTTTTGAATTCAAATGTAGTTACTGTAATTGATTTGATGAAGCATTATGGAGAAGTAAAAGCTGTTGATGGAATAACCTTTTCAGTAAAAAAAGGCGAAATATTTGGTATTGTGGGCCCTAATGGTGCAGGTAAAACCACAACTATTGAGTGCTTGGCTGGCATGAGGAAGTATGATTCAGGGTCAGTGAATGTTCTTGATCTAAACCCTGTAACAGATTCTAAATTACTGAAAGAGAGAATTGGTTTACAACAGCAAGAGTCAGAAATACCTGACAGACTTAAAATAAGCGAGGCAATGTTGCTTTTCTCTTCCTTTTATCACAAGGTTTTGGATTGGACAGACCTTTTGAAGCAGCTAAATCTATGGGAAAAAAGAGATGCTTATTTCTCTTCATTATCCGGTGGGCAGAAGAAACGATTGTTTATAGCAATGGCACTTATTGGTGACCCAGAAGTGGTATTTCTGGATGAATTGACTTCCGGCCTTGATCCACAAGCTAGAAGATCTATCTGGGAACTGGTTAAGAACCTTCAAGAGCAGGGGCGAACCATTGTGCTTTCTACCCATTACATGGATGAGGCCGAAAAACTATGTGATAGAATAGCAATAATTGATTCTGGGAAACTGGTAGCACTTGATTCACCTTCAAATCTTATTTCCATGTATGGTGGGTTTACCAGGGTTTCTTTTAGTGTTAAGGGAAAATTCCCGGCAGATTTTTTTGCAAGGATTCCAGGGGTTGAATCAACCAAAGATGCAGATGATAAATGTATCATTGAAGTAAGCAAAAAGTCTGCTATCGTGGAAATTGTCAAAGCGTTGGACGGCCTTAATCAAGGTCTTGATTCCTTTCAAATACAAGCAGCAACACTAGAGGATGTGTTTCTTAATATTACTGGAATAGAGGTGAGAGATTAATGAAAAATGCAATAGCTGCAATAGCAAAATCAGAGTTTATTTTGTTTATTCGAGAACCATCTGCTTTCTTTTTTACCTTAATGTTTCCTTTGCTGATGATGCTTTTGTTCAGCAGCATCTGGGGCAATGACCCGTTCCCTGAAATGGATTTTGGGTATGTGGATTTTTCAGTCTCTGCATTTATGGGAATGGTTATGGCAACAGCTTTTCTAATGTCACTCACAGCAAATATGGCAGCATACAGGGAAAAAGGAATTCTTAAGAGATTCAGAGCAACCCCTGTTTCGCCTTCAGCAATTCTTACCGGGCAGTTATTGGCTGTTTTTGCCATAACCCTTGCAGGTGTATTTCTTCTGCTTGTTGCGGGATTTGTATTTTTTAATCTTCGATTTTATGGTAATATTTTTGAGTACATTTTTGCTTTTTTGTTATCAGCTGCAAGTATTGCTGCTTTAGGTTTCATTCCTGCCAGCCTTGCGCCCACTGCAAGAAGCGGTGCAGTTATTGCGAATATTTTGTATTTCCCAATGTTATTTCTCTCTGGAGCTGCCCTGCCCAGGTCAATGTTACCTGATTTCATGCAGAAAGTTTCACTGTTGTTTCCTCTTACTCATGCTATCAAGCTGATGCAGGAAGTGTGGTTAGGTGGAAGTTTATGGGAACATCCTGATCATATAGCCGTTCTTTCTGGATTCATTCTTGCTGGTTTGTTTGTATCTGTTAAGTATTTCAAATGGGAATGATTTAGACTTGTAAAAAAAGCAGTTTCACTTCTTAGATTGAGGTTACTCTGAATCCTTATCTTTAGTATTATTATGGCATCCCGCGTAACAAAAATTTATTTAAATCGGAGGGTCTTATGTCTATTGTTTTAACTGGAAAAAGTCTTACTATTGAAAAAGTTGTTGCTGTTGCCCGTAACAATGAAAAAGTTGAGCTTGATGGGGCAGCTGTTGATAGAATTCTTGTGTGTCGTAAAATGGTTGAAGGAAAACTTGCAGCCGGTGAGACCATGTATGGTATTAATACAGGCATAGGTGAATTCTCTGAAACCAAGTTAAAAGATGACGAAGTTTTAGCTTTTCAGAAGTATCTTATTTACAATCATTCAGCGGGAATAGGAAAACCTGCTCCTGTTGAACATGTACGCGGTGCAATGCTTGGTCGCGCAAATGTTCATTGCAATGGTCACAGTGCTGTGCGTATTGAAATGACAAAAATGCTTGTTGCAATGCTTAACGCTGGTGTAACACCTGTTGTTTGTGAAAAAGGATCTGTTGGAGCAAGTGGTGATCTTGCCCCAATGAGCATGATTGCACTTGTTGTAATGGGTGAAGGTGAAGCATTTTATAAAGGGGAAAGGTATCCTGGAACAGAAGCCTTACATCGGGCTGGGTTGGAACCTCTTGAATTACAGGCAAGAGACGGTCTTGCTTTAATTAATGGTTCAAATTTACTCACCGCTATTTCGGCTTTAAATATTTATGACATGAACAGGTGGCTTAAGCAGGCAGAGATAACAGCTTCAATGAGTCTTGAAGCTCTTTATGCAAACCTGACACCATACGAAGATAAAGTTCATACGGTTCGAGGGTTTGCCGGTTCACTACGCAGTGCCCGTGCAATAAGGAAGTGCATAGCAGGTAGTGATCTTAGCACAGGGAAAACACCTCAAAAAGTGCAGGACGCCTATTCAATGCGATCAACACCTCAGGTTATTGGGGCGGCGCACGATGCTATTGCATACGCCAGAAGCCAGGTGGAAATAGAGCTTAATGGTGTAGGCGATAATCCTCTGTTTTTCCCAGAAGAAAATCTTGTATTAACTGGAGCAAACTTCCAGGGTACTCCTGTTTCTTTGCCAATGGAAATGGCAGGAACTTCCATCACAATGGTTTCTGTGCTTAGTGAAAGAAGGTTAAACAGATTGCTTAATCCAGCACTTTCTGTTGGCCTGCCACCATTCCTGGCAGAAAAACCAGGTTTATACAGTGGCCATATGCTTAGTCAGTACACTGCTGGTATGCTTATTGCAGAGCAAAGAATCCTTTGTACTCCAGCAGCTGTTGCTTCCATTCCCGCTGCAGCTGATCAGGAAGATTTTGTAAGTATGGGTATGAATACATCGTTGAAGAATTGCCAGATTCTGGAAAATGCTTACGGCATTCTTGGCATTGAAATGATAGCTGCTGCCCAGGCTCTTGATTTTAGGAGTCACAACTGTGGCGTTGGTGTACAGGTTGCCCGTGAAGTGATAAGAAAACATGTAAAACATCTTGGTGAAGATAGACCATTGTACCCAGATCACAACAAAATGAGTGAAGTGGTTCAGTCAGGTGAAGTTCTTGATGCAGTTGAGAAGGTTCTTGGAACTTTAGAGGGAAGTGAATAGCCATGAAACTCGCAGTTTCTTATCTACTCTTTTGTTTTTTTATAGCACTTGCAGTGCCAGAAGGAATTCCTATTCAGTATATGGATAGCCATGGGAGACAACCAATATCATCAAGACTGTTGGTGGAAGCAGATAGAGACAATTACTCTAAAAGCATTATTTCTGCTGCTTTACCTGTAGGTTCTGGTATGGATAGTGATAAAGTTGTTCTTCTTGTGGAGCAGGAAATATACAGCGGTATTTCAGCATCACTTTCTGTTTTTCAAAGTGATCTTGAAGCAGATGGTTATACTGTTATTGTATGGCAGATAGACGGTGGAACTGCAACTGACATTAGATCTGATTTGCAGGCAGAATACATAGCTGGAAATCTCGCAGGTGCCATTGCAATAGGTGATATCCCCACTGGATGGATGGACAATGGTTATGGAGAATATCCAATTGATATGTATCTGATGGATATGAACGGTACTTGGAACGATCCTGACGGTGATGGTCTGTTTGAATCTTACAGTAATGCTGCCCCAGAAATATGGGTTGGACGACTTACACCTACTTTTCTAACATATGGTTCTTCAGTTGATCTTCTTAATGGCTATTTTGCAAAAAATCATGGATACAGACAAGGAACTCTTTCCTTGCCTGATCGTGCTTTAGCATACGAAGAAGCTTTTACGGGCCTAACAGGCGCTCTTGATAATTTGTATGACGACGTAGTTCGTAAAGATGATGGTCTTGGAACCAATGCTGATGATTTTAAGGCAGAATTGTTAAATGGATATGAGTGGGTTCATCTTATTTCTCACTCAAGCCCGTGGGGTAGCAGTTTTCATACTGGAGCCCCTCCAACTGGGGCTGGAACACTTGATTTCTTCGAGGTTCCACCGCTTGATCCACATGCATTTTTTTATGTGTGTAACTGTTGCAGTAATGGAAGATGGACCGAGATTGATAATCTTGCAAACAGTTACATCTGGACCGATTCTTATGGGTTGGTGGCTCTTGCTCAGACAAAAGTTGATTACACGAATAATTTCTCTGAATACTACGGCGAACTTGTGGCAGGATCAAACCTTGGTGATGCTTTTAAAGTTTGGTTAGGCAGCAATATGTCCAATGAAGATGGTGCTGTTTTGTTTGGTGATCCAACTCTTAGGCCTAGAACAGGTAATGCTGGTTTAACAGGCATATCAGGTTCTTCGGGTGTGTTGTCTGTTGATGGATGGCTTGATTATCCCATTACCGATGGTCTGCATTCTCAGGGTAAAGTTGATGTGTATGCGGATCCGGCATCAGGTTTGGTTTTTGCAGTTTCTGGTTCTTCTGATCCTGTTCGTGCAAACATTATTGCCACTTGCACTGATGGTGATTCATGGTCAATCCCTGTTTCTGTATGTGACCATGAGTACTGGGACTGGTTCCCTACTGTAGGTGGAGATGGTATGGGTAATGTGTGGACCGCCTGGCAATCCATGCAGGATAATCATGAAGGTTATGACATTTACCTCTCTCTTTGGAATGGAACCTCATGGGGGCCTGCTGAAACGCTCACCACTGGAGATCCATTTGATGTGGAGCCTTCCATGTCTGGCGGAAATGGTCATACCTGGCTTATCTGGCAAAAATGGGAAAATGGTGACCCTAATATTGTGGGAAGAATGTGGACAGGTACTCAGTGGACCACCGAGGAAACCATTGCCGGTTCTTCCACAGCTGAACGATCTCCCGAAATTGCCTGGAATGGATCTGGTTATGGTGTGGTGTATCATCGGAAATCAGTTGATGGATGGGTTATTGGTTTTATGGATGCACCAGATAGCGGGGCTTTCAGTGCTGAAACCGTTATATCCTCTATTACGGAGGAAAGCAGATATCCAAGCGTAACAGGAACTTCTGACGGGTTTGCTGCTGTTTGGCAGGCGGAGAGTGGAAAAATAATGTTTTCACAATCAGCTGGAGGGATTTGGGGCGCCCCTGAGATGGTATCTCAGGGTGATTTTGGTGTAAGACCTTCAGTTGTTACCAATAATTCAGGAAATTTGATTGTGTCTTGGACTGCTGGTATGAATGCAATTCGTTACAACGAATGGAACGGTTCAAGCTGGAGTGGTGTTTACACAGCAGCCACAGCCAGTGCCATTGATGATGGAAAAATTGCCTGTAGTTATTCTGGGGAACTCTGGCTTGTTTATGGAGCCAGGGGTGATGACCTTCAATGGGATCTTCGTGCTTCAACCCCAGATCCAACCGGTGTTGAAGGAAGTGAAGAAAGTGTAATTCTTTCTGTGATTAATACCGGTTCAAATCCTGTTCAATCTTTGGCTGTTTTTGCAATAGTAACACCAGGTGAATCTATTCTCACGATTCATGATATGACAGGTAGAATAATTCACAGTGATACTGTAGAAACAGGGAATTACACCTGGAATTGTAACGAGATTTCATCGGGTATTTATATGGTTCGGGTGAGTAACGGAAATATGGTCAACGATCTGAAGCTGGTTCTGATTAAGTAAACAGATTGCAAAACGGGGGAAGTATTTTACTTCCCCCGTTTTAGAGTTTATCGAAAACTTGCTTTAATTTCGCCGAATGTCATTCTTGCAAGACTACTTGAGTAAACTGCTAGGATTTGTGAGCAGTTGGTTGTCATGTGCTGGGTATCACCGTACCAGATATTATTATACAAAGACCAGGTTTCAACAGGGCCCGCTAGTTCTGAAAAACCACCGGAACCTGGATTTTCATAACCAAAACAAAGCAGAGTACCACTTTCAAACAAGATTGATTCACTTGTAACATTCACATCAGTATAAACTGCAGGTGTGTGATAAGGATTAGGATCAAGTGGAGTGAAAGTGCCTTGATATTCTGCTGAATCAGGATCACCAGGAGGGGCAAAATCTGCCACATCTGTCCACACTACCCAATTAGTTGGCCCTGGTCCTGAACAGGAAAAACCAAGCTCAGTTATAAGTAGGTCAGATCCAGTATTGTTTTCAAGAATGGTGATGTGGTATTCACCCCAATTTACTGAGGTGCCGAACATGTATGCAGGGGTATCCATAACCCCTTGAGTATTCCATTCAAAATCAGCGGCAATAGCTGGTACCAGTGATAAAAACAGTACAATAACTATCGGTTTAAACATAACTGTATCCTTTCCTACTTAGTGTCTACCGGAATCTCCCCAGCATTTTTTAGAGCAATTCTTGCTGTAATTGGACCGATTATTTCAAAAATTATGCATGTTGCAGTTATTGTAGTAACTACTGAAGCAGCAATCGCTTGAGCGCTATCACTTTGTATGCTGGAAAATTCTTGCGCAACCAGAAGAGAAAGTCCTATGGCCACACCAGCCTGAGAAAGAAGACCTAATCCCAGGTTATTTCTTATGGTTTTATCAGCCCCACCAAGGTATGCCCCAAGCCATGCTCCACCAATTTTACCTGATGCTCTTCCAATAATGTAAGCGATACCTATTAAACCTAGAGCCGGCAGAGCAGCAAAATTAAGATGTGCACCAGCGAGGAAAAAGAAAAGAATAAACAACAGAGGCATTAAAGACCTGAGCTGTTCATTTACATTCATTACGGAACTCTGTTTTGATGTGTTTGCAAATACAAAACCAATGCTCATGTTCACAAGAATTAAGGATAAGTGGAACATGGAAGCTAGCCCTGCACCAATTAGAATAAATCCAAATGTTAGGGCAGGTATGTTACTTCTGGAATCAATCTTGCGTACAAGGTATGAGTAGAGAAACCCCAGCACTCCACCTAAAATAATACTGATAACTATTTCAAGTGCAGGTTTAATCATTGAAACTGCCAGACTGCCATGTGCAATACCTGCTTCAGAGAGAAGTATCTGTTTTGCAATTGCTGCAGTAAAGCCGAACAATAGGATCGCAACACCATCATCAAAACCAGCTACAGCATAAAGAGATGATGACAATTTCCCTTTAGCCTTGTACTCTCTGATCACTGCAACTGTTCCTGCTGGCGCAGTGGCCGGTGCAAGTGATCCGAAAATCAAGGCAGTTACTAGATCGCCAGTTACAAGGTAAACAAGTACTGCTACAAAAATAAGGGCTGAAAAGGATTCCAGCAGTATTATGAGCCCTATTGATTTGCCCAGAGATTTAAGAGTAGAAAGTTTGAGTTCATTTCCAATACTGAAAGCCACAAAACCAAGAGCAATATCGGTTACAAATCCCAGTTGATGTAAGTGGGTGCTGTTGAAAACTTTTAGCATAGAAACACCCATAATAGTCCCAAGCAGCATGTAACCGATGATTGATGGAAGACCTATTATTTTTACTAGTCTTCCTGCAAAAAGCCCTAGTGTAACAGCCAGACCAACCATAAATAGTACAGTAAGATCTAGATTCATTTTGGCGGTCCAATCTCACCGGCTTTGGTTAATGCGTATTTCGCACCAATAGGACCAATAACTTCAAATATTATACAGGTCGCTGTTATGGTAGTAATGACAATGGTTGCGATAGATGAAGCTTCTGTAGTTCCCAGTTCGGTGAAATCATTCAATACAAGCATTGAAAGACCAATGGCAACTCCCGCCTGAGATAGAATACCAAACCCAAGGTATTTTTTTATCTTTGGCTCGCTTTTTCCAGCAATTGCACCTAACATAGCACCACCCATAAGTCCTGCGGTTCTTGCTAAAACATATACCAGTCCTAGTAAACCAAGAGAGGGAAGAGCATTTACCTTCAGGTGAGCTCCTGCAAGCAAAAAGAACGGAATAAAAAGAAATGGCATCCAAGTTTTTAGCTGACTGATGAGAGATTTAGTTCGAGCAAAAGGCATGGTGTTTGTTAATACAAAACCAAGCATCATATTTGTTAGAATAAGAGATAAATGAAGCCACTGAGAAAGACCAATGGATATTGCAATAAAGCCGAAAATAAGCGATGGTGCATCGGTCAGTGGTTTTAATCGACGACTAAGGATAGTAAAAATAAAACCTAGAATTCCACCGATAAGTAAGCTTAGAAAAATTTCTTTAGTGGGTTGAAATATACCTTGCATTATTGACATAGAATTGCCAGGGTCAAGCATGTTACGGGCAGCAGCACTGGCAAAACCGAATATGACTATTGCCAGTCCATCATCGAAACCAACAACCGCATACAGCGCTTTAGTCAAGGAGCCTTTTGCTCCGTATTCCTGAATAACAGCAACAGTTCCTGCTGGTGCACTTGCAGGTGCAATAGAACCGAAAATCAGAGCCATTGGTAAATTTTTTGTTAAAAGCCAAACAGAACCTGTAACAATAATAAAAGCAGCAAAAGATTCTGCTAAAATTATATAAATTATGCCCTTTCCAAGTTTTTTGAGCCCTTTTATGTTAAGCTCACTTCCAATAGTAAATGCTACAAATCCAAGAGCAACATCAGTTAAAAAGCCAAGGGAATGTATATTATCTTCAGTTAGAACTCCAAAAACAGATCCACCTAAAACAACACCAAGAAACATGTAACCCACTAGTGATGGAAGATTAATCTTCTTAGCAAGCCTACCCATGTATAACGAAAGCACTGTTGCTGCACCAAGCAGGGCAATAAGAGGTATATGTGACATTGTCGCCCCCTTAAAAATCTAGAGAGCCAAAAGCATGATGCAGGTCGGTGACCGTTACCATCACATCTGTCTGCTTCTGTAAATCACCGCAGACATATTCAATGTTGCGTACGGTCTGATTTAGCAGTGAATCTTTTACAACAGCGATAATTATCCTGTTAAATGTGTTTAAATCGCTATTCCAAAATCCGGCAAATATAGGCATGTTTGACATATACTCAGTTGACTCATGTGCTTCAAGAACCATTGCACCGGTTAAATCTTCAGAAGCGAAAACTTGCAGTATATCATTGAAAAGATCTTCATTTCGTATGAATATGTGCAACATTCTCATGGATGGTCCTAAGGGAATTTCCGGAGTGATGGGTTTGTCGGTAAGAAGATTTGTAACTATAGAAAATAGTTGATCTGATGAATCTGCTTTTCTAATTTTAGATCTTGTTTCTGGGTTTCGAAGAAGTCTTGCCATTCCAGATAAAACTTTTAAATGCTCTTTGGGATCTTTATCAGGGCCTATGACAAATGGAAAAATATCAACTTTTTCATTATCAGTAGCATTAAAATTTATGCTTTTTTTAGAAGTGACTATGCCAACAACAAAAGATGTTATACCAGGAAGCCTGCAGTGTGGCACAGCCACACCATTACCAAGTGCAGTAGAAGCAAGATTTTCTCTTTCTAATAAAGCAGTTTCAAGAGAGATCAGTGAAACATCTTTCAAAACCTGGTTTTGAGAAGCTAGTTTTGCAATTTCATGGATAATCTGTTTTTCATTTTTCACACTAAGATTAACTTGAATATTGCTTTTTTTCAGTACATCAATAAGAGCCATAATTCCTCCAGAATTGTCAACGCACCCCTTATCAAGGGCGCTAGCCTGTCTAGGTTAATCCTACCATAGGTAGAATTTCATCAAGACCAGCTATGGTTGTAACAAGTTCGGGTTCGGCAAAATCAATTTCTTCTGCTAGCCATGTGTATGGGCGCTTAACATAGAGCGCGTTAACACCGCATCTTATGGCAGGATTTATGTCGGACCTCGGACTGTTTCCTATCATGCATGCCTGTTCTGCGGTTACTCCAGCAGTGGCAAGAATATCTATCATGGTATCTTTTGTTTTTAATGGAACAACTGTGCAATTTTCGAAAAAACCTGTTAAACCAGATCTATTGAATTTGCTGATCTGGTGTTCTTTCTCACCCATGGTGTAAACAATCATTCGCTTATCTGCTTGATTTAATTTTGCGATTGAATCTAATACTCCAGGCAGAAGTATTAAGGGGTGGTGAATAAGAGAATGAGCTATATGTTCAAGACTAGTAATAGTATATGGTGAAATTGATTGTACTTTTTCTTCTAAAATGAGCTTTAGAGTGTTCAAATATGGGTTTGCTCCATAACCGGTAACGGAGAGTCTTTCTATGTCTTTTATGTGAATCTCGGAGCTTAGTGTTTCAGGGTCAAAACCCAGGCTGTGCATAAGAGAGATAAAATCTTTTTCAGCTCGTCTAAAATACAAACCGCTTTCCCAGAGAGTATCGTCAGCATCAAAAATAAACAGTTTAGTTTTTTCCATTTTTTCATTAAAATTTTTCATGCGGTGAATATAACACACTTTAACTCGATTCCGCATGGATCCCCATGGCAAAGGGTGAGTAAACAAAAAAAAGCATAATTTTCTTTCATATTTAGAATTGATGTTAGAAGAACTATGTAATATGATATCTCCCAACAAATTAACTAGTCTTTATTCGTGGCGTTAACAAATGTTTTTGTTAGAATTGGTTGGAATTTGTTTAAAATCGTTCTAATAGCTTGATGCATTGTTAGATAAGGTGATTTTAAGTGGATTTTGAACAGCAGATTACTTTGTAAACTCATAAGATATGAAGTTGCGTAAACATGAAATTCTGAAGTTCATACATTGAAGTAACTACTATACCATAAATCTTCCTAAAAATCAATGCTGTTGACTCGGTTCATGAAACCAGATATTTTTGCACTGTGGTGGTGGTTCTAGCTCCCCGCTCTTTTGTGGATCGGCACAAGTGATCAGATGTTCTAGATCTGTTTGCATTCAGAAATAATTTAGAAATGTAGGTAATTATGAGCAAGGTTATTTTTACGCTCTTTATGGTGATCGTTCTTTCTTTGACAATTAGCTGCGGCGCAGAAGAGGCTGTTCAGGAAACGGATCAGCAGGTTTCTGTAGTTGAAGAAGTAAATAATTCAGAAAATATTCCAATCAGTGAAGTTGTTCTTTCTACTGACGTTACTCCCTTGAAAATCGGATTTGTTAAACAGGATCATCATTCTGCTGTGTTTGTTGCTGCTTTGCGACATGAAATGATGCACGCCCAGTATCCTGTTTATCTTATTCCCTTAGGCGAAAATTTCTATGCACTGATTAAAGATAATCAGCAGGTTGCAGAAATAGAGTTTATTCAATCACAGGGGGCTATTAATGTTCCCAATAATATGATTGCTGGTCTGTTTGAATTGGGCTTCGGTGGAGTTGTTCCTTTTGCAGCCAGCATTGACCAGGGAAATCCAATAAAAATTGTAAGTCCATTACATCAGCGGGGAGACATGTTAGTTGTTTCTTCCTCTAATGAAATTGTTTCAGATTGGGAATCATTTGTAAACTGGGTTTCTAGTTCTGAAACACCTGTTACCGTAGGATTCAAAAGCCCCAAGGCTGTAGCATTAATTATTTTCCAAAGTTCTCTCACAGAAGCAGGTATTTCGTATGCAATGGCAGGTGGCGATATTCAAGGAGCCAGTGTTATTCTGTATAATGCACAAGGGCAGCCTAATCTTAATCCTGCTTTGCAGGAAGGTCTGATTGATGCCTATGTATCAAATAATCCTGCATGCGCCATGGCTGAGTATAATGAGATAGGGAAATGCGTAGCAGAGCTTTCAATGCTTCCTCCTGGTGATTTTGTAGATCATCCATGTTGCGCTATAGCTGCCACAGAGCAGGTAATTGCAGGAAAACCAGAAGAGGTAAGAATCGCTCTTGAGCTTTTTGCTTATGCAACTGAGTTTATCAATGAAAACCCTGAAGAGGCTGCTGCTGCCGCGTCGCAGTGGATAGGAACTCCACTTGAAGTTGAGCTAGTATCAATGCCTACAAGCCTTTACGATGTGCATGTTACAGATAATTGGACAGATAACATGAATTTAATTCTTCAGCACATGCGAGGTTTAAATGTGTTTACAGGATCATTATTAGAAGCTGATGATGTTTCTGAAATAGAGATAATAGCAGACTTTACACTGCTTCCAGAAGAATACAGGTAAAGAAGCAGGAGTTTTTGTGACACCAATTTGTTTAAAAGGATTCGGGCAGAAGCTTAAGAGGTTTTTGCCCGGTCTTCTGATACCTTTGATCTTGTTAACACTGTGGTCAATTTTTGCCAGTAGTACCATGCTCCCTTCGCCAATTAAAGTTTTTGGTATTTTAGCTGAACCTTCCAAGGACTTACTTGGTTGTGGTTCATTTTTCTGGAACACATCTGTGAGTTTAATCAGGGTTTCAATTGGATTGTTTTTTGCGGTTGTTCTTGGCACGCCAATTGGGTTTATGATGGGTGCCAGTAAATCAGTCAAGAAATTTTTGTCTCTTGTAACCGAGCTTGCAAGGCCTCTTTCGCCAATAGCACTTTTGCCATTATCAATTATTCTTTTTAAGGATACTTCATTTACTGAGCTGTTTGGATTGAGTCATCTGAAGTACAGCAGACATATTCTTAATGAACTCCAGATAGGTATGGTATTTATTTTGGCGTGGGGTGGTATTTTTCCGGTGATTCTTGAAACAATGTTCGGCGTACGAAGTGTAAGAAAGGTATACATAGAAGCAGCTCAAGTACTTGGTGCAAGCAGATTTTTTACATTCAAGCATGTACTATTACCAGCAGCCTTGCCAGATATTTTTACCGGATACAGAATGGCAGTAGGTAGATGCTGGATGGTGATAATTGCTGCGGAAATGCTTCCGGGAACCAATTCAGGAATTGGTTATCTTTTAAGATATTCTTATCAGCTTTCAAGGTTAGATATTATGCTTGCATGTATTCTTCTAATTGCGGTAATTGGTTTTATTTTTTCCAGAGGGCTTGAATTTTTAGGGGAAAAATGGCTTATTCTTCGGGTGAAAGAAAGATAGAATGTCAATCACAATAAGCAAGATTAATAAGGGGTATGTAGATAATTCAGGAAAACTGCTGGAGGTTTTGGGGTCAATTGATTTATCTGTTGAGGCTGGCGAGTTCCTGTGTTTACTTGGTCCTACAGGATGTGGAAAAACCACACTCCTCAGAATTCTTTCCGGTTTAGAGAAGGCTGATAGTGGTACATTTTCTCTAGGGTCTGGAAGGTTCAGTTATGTCTTTCAGCAGGGAGCTTTGTTTCCATGGATGAGCATTGAGTCTAATGTAATGTTCCCACTGAAGGCTTTAGGTTTAAATGCAAATGAGTGCAGAGATAAAGTAGGTGAAATGCTTAATCTGGTAGGGTTAAGTGAATTTAAAAAAAATTACCCACATGAACTTTCAGGTGGGATGCAACAGAGAACT
Source organism: Candidatus Sabulitectum sp. (assembly GCA_029938555.1). GTDB lineage: Bacteria > Fermentibacterota > Fermentibacteria > Fermentibacterales > JCC-6 > Sabulitectum. The sequence continues at coordinate 15,137 of JAOZUR010000009.1, forward strand.
GCTCTTGCCAGGGGACTTGTTACAGACCCAGAACTTCTTCTTCTTGATGAGCCCTTTGCTTCTCTTGATACGGGAACTGCTTTCAAATTGCAGAGAATGCTTAGGGAATTATGTAATCGATTATCTACTACGGTGATTTATGTGACACACAATATTGAAGAAGCAGTTTATCTGGGCGATAGGATTGTTGTAATGGGGCACAGGCCGGGTATCATCTACCGTACTGAGAAACTGGAGCTTCCATGGCCAAGAAATCGTTTATCCAATGATTTTACAGAAGTACTGCTTTCTTTTAGAAAAACTTTTGAAGAGTTGATAAATCCTATTTCATCTTCCTGAGCATGAGATAAAGAATCAAAGCGATAGTATCAAGTGAAACCAGAGTTGCAAGAGTTTGTCCGTCACCATAGTTATTAATCCCAAAACCAAACCTTAGAATTATGAATACAAGAGTGCCCAAAATTACCCTCCTAAGTAAGTTACCCCAATGAATACCTAAACAATCTTTATGTATGTATATTAACCATTCTTAGAACTTCCTGCAACCGGTATTTGTCGAAAGGTGTGTGATGTAATTGAATGGTAAAATTGTTCAGAATGGTGACAAAATTACAATATCAGGCAGGTTCTCCGTTCAGGATTTAGCTGAAGTTACTGCTATATTTGAAAAAACCATTGAAAAAAATATAGTTCTTGATTTTAATAATTGCATAAGTCTTGATGCCTGCATTGCAGTAAGAATCTGGTCTATTGTTGAATCTCGAAGAAGTGCAGGTGATACAGTAAAATTTCAAGGAACTAATCAAGATATACAAGCTATTTTTGATAGATTTCAGGCAATAGATGATCGACCGGTAGTTCCTGTAGAGAAGCACACTCTTCTGTATAATTTTGAAGATATAGGTGACAAAGTCCTGGCCACATGGAATACCGTTTATGGTCTAGCTACCTTTGCTGGAAAGGCTTTTATAGCTTTGTTTACTGGAAAGGTTAGATGGTCTATTATTGCTTATTACATGGAACAGTCAGGAGTAATGGCAATACCCATCGTGATTACTCTTAACTGGTTAATGGGAGTTGTTTTAGGTTATCAGGCAGGTTATCAGATGAGTCAGTTTGGCGGTGAGCTTTTCATGCCAGCCTTGCTTGCTTATAGCATCTGTTGGGAGATAGGACCAATGATGACAGCTGTTCTTGTTGCTGGAAGATCCGGTTCAGCGTTTGCAGCAGAAATTGGAACAATGAAAGTTCGGCAGGAAGTTGATGCATTAGAGGTCATGGGCTTTAATATTTATGGATATCTTGTTACCCCTAAAATGGTAGCACTTTTTGTTGTGATGCCTCTGCTTATAACTGCTGCTAATTTTGCAGGCATGGCAGGGGGGCTTACAGCTGGTGGTATTTTCTTGAAGATGCCAGCTGTTGTTTATATTGAAGCGGTAGGCAAAGCCTTAATTCCATTCGATCTGTACTGGGGGATAGTTAAGGGGTTTTTCTACTCAACTATTATTTCTGTAACAGGTTCCTACATGGGTACCAGGGTTCGTGGTGGACCTGCTTCTGTTGGAAAAGCCACCACCTCGGCGGTTGTTGTAAGTATCTTTCTGGTTATTTTAGTTGATGCCCTACTTTCCCTTTTGTTTATACACATAAGACCTGGGTTATCAATATGAAAGAAAACATAATGCAGCTTGAGTCACTAACAGGTGGATATGATGGTAAAATAGTTCTTAAGGATGTAAATATAGATATACACAAAGGTGAAATAGTTGTAATTGTAGGGAAAAGTGGTTGTGGTAAATCCACCACCTTGAACTATATGCTTGGGTTGCAGAGGCCTTATTCAGGCAGGGTTTTGTTTGATGGTATTGATATATGGAGGGATCAGAAAACTTTGAATGCAGCCCGTAGAAGATGGGGTGTTCTTTTTCAATCAGGAGCTCTATTGGGCAACTACACAGTTGTTGAAAATGTAATGCTTCCTTTGATGGAATTTACAGATTTAACAAAAGCTGAAATGATGGATGTTGCGTTGAGCAAACTTGAAGTAGTAGGAATGGAACATGCCGCTTATGAGAATCCTTTGGAAATTTCCGGAGGAATGCAGAAAAGAGCAGGTTTAGCAAGGGCAATGGTTCTTGACCCAGAAGTATTGTTTTTTGATGAACCTTCTGCCGGTCTTGATCCTGTTACATCCGCTGAACTTGATGAAACAATACAAAATGTAAACAGATCTCTTGGTACAACTCTTATTATTGTTACACACGAGTTAGCTAGTATTTTTGCAATTTCAGACAGGGTAATTATGCTTGATCCTGAAGAGTTTGGTGTGATTGCCACTGGTTCTGCAAGGGATCTTGCTGATAATTCACAAGACCCCAGAGTAAGAGCCTTTTTCGGAAGAAAGATTGGAGAGTAGCCATGGCATTACATGCCAATAAATTACGACTTGGAATATTTTTTGTAGCTATTATGACTCTTTTTATTGGTGCTATTTTCTGGTTGGTTGGTGGTTTTTCCAAAGACCCTAGTACAAATTATGCCTGTTATTATGCTTGGAGCGTAGGTGGATTAAATGTTGGAAGTTCTGTTAATTATAACGGTGTTCCTGTTGGCTCTGTGGTCTCTATAGGAATTGCACCTGATGGTAGATTGGTTAAAGTAGTTGTTCAGATTGTAGATGACAAATTTAAGGTGGATGATACAATTGTTGCTTCTCTTTATGTCACAGGCATAACTGGTCTAAAGAATGTTAATCTTGAAAGTCTTCCAGATTCGGTGAGCAGACAATACGGCCAGCATCAGCTTTCATTTTCGTCGGACTTTCCGGTTATTCCCGTTCGTTCAGGTACAGTACAATCTGTAACCACTGGTATTACTAGACTTTTTGAGATCATGGAAAGTATTGATGCTAAAGAGTTGAATGATCAGGCTATTCTTGCTCTAACCAGAATAAATACCATTCTAGAAGATATGGAGTGCGATTCTCTTGGATGCAGAATATCAAATACTATGGATAGAGTTGATAACCTGTTGCTTACTTATAACAATCTGGGGATTGAACTAACAAGTGCCGTTGGGGATGTTAAAGGTGATATTCTTCCTTTTATGACAGATCTTCAGTCTTTCATGGATGAGCTTACTGAGTTGAGCGGTACAATTACTTATATCGCTGATGATATGGAAAACTCATTCGATGATACCGAGGTAATTCTTCAGGAAATCAGCATTATGCTACCTACAATTAACAGAATGCTTGAAGGATTTACTTCAGGTTCTAGTGGAGAGGATGTTTGGAGATGAAATACGTTTTAATAGCATTCATGATAGCACTTTTTATGTTTTCAGGCTGTATTACTGTGAATGTACCCTTGGGCGGGGGAGATTCCCAGCCATCATTTCAATGGCAGTTAAGATGGGACTCTCCTGTTGAGCATGGCAATCTGATATACAGTAATATTTTAAGAGTGCGAGACCTCGAAGCTTCCGGAAGTTATCAGCTCTCTGGAATGGTTGTTAGGCGTTCTGATGGTAGTATTACAGAAAGTTCATCAAATAGATGGGTTTCCAGACCAGGCGCAATGCTTGGTGAGCTTTTGTCTAGAGATCTCCAGGTAACAGGAAATTATCCGGCAATATTTAGAACAGCAGTTAGTGTAAATAATGTGTTAACGGTAGAGGGTTATGTACGGGAATTTGGGGCGACTCAGGTAGATAGCACAACCTGGATTGCTGTTCTTGATGTTGATGTCACCCTTATGGGGATTAGGGGTAACGAAGTTCTTTTGCAGCGTAATTACAGATATGAGAAAGAAATGCCCGAGACTGGTTTTCAAACCCTTGCTGATCAGATGTCATTATTAGGTCTTCAGTGGTCTGAAGCAGTGATGTCTGACATTGCAGCCATTCTTCAACCGCAAAGATAGGAGTTAAATTGGGTTTTTTCACAAGAAAAAAAGCAGTAACAAAAAAATCTCAGAGCAGAACTGCTCCTCCATACGATAATATGAATAACTTTATTCTGGTTGTTTTAGATAGCTGCCGTTTTGATTCTTTCATGGAGGCTTCACCGTCTACAATAATGAAACTAGGTGAAGTTGAAGACAGGTACAGTTATGCCACATGGACTGCCCCATCTCACTATAATCTTCTTATGGGACTCATGCCTCATACCAGCCCAAAGGGTGTTTTTGCAAGTGAATATTACAAACATGATTTCATAAAGTACAATACAAGACTCGGTGCTTCTGATATAGAGTTTAAAAGTCTTGTTCCCAGATTATGGCTTCCAGACTTTCTTCAAAGAACCATGGGTTACAGAACTCATGCTATGGTTTCGCTTCCTGTGTTGAACAGCATGACCCCGGTTAACAGTGGTTTTGATACATTCAGGCTTATGGATAAACACAATGATATGAATGCAATGCTTGATCTTATGAGATTTCCTTCAGATAGACCAAGTTTTTACATGCTTAATGTAGGGGAAACTCATTATCCTTATGCAAGGCCCACAGAAGCAAAAAATGACTGGCCTCGTATCAGTGGTGTTCACGGGGTTTTTAAACATCTTGATGATCATATTATTGATGGATGCATTGACGAAAGCACAACAGGGGCTAAGCAGTTCTTTGATCAAAAAGAAATGGACATGCTTAAAGCCAGACAGATTGATACAGTTAAGTACCTTGACTCAGTATTTGAAAGGCTCTTTGATATAGTTCCAGACAATACATGGATAACTGTTACAGCAGACCATGGGGAACTTTTTGGTGAAGAAGGGTATTTTGGACACGGACCGATAAACTCAGAAAAAGTATTCCAGGTTCCATTCCTGGAAGGAAAAATACGCTAAAGGAGCGAAATGTCAGAACAGAAGACTAAACAATTTAAAGCTGAGACTAAGCGAGTTCTTGATCTTGTTATTCACAGCCTTTACTCAAACAAAGATATATTTCTTCGGGAGCTTGTATCAAATTCTTCAGATGCTATTGATAAACTCAGATACAGCGCCCTTGATGACCCTGATCTGCTTGGGGATGAATTCGCACCGGAAATAGTTATCAGTGTTGATAAAGAAGATAAAATTCTTAGAATAGTAGATAATGGCATTGGAATGAATGCTGAGGATCTTGAAAACAATTTGGGAACTGTTGCATCTTCAGGCACGGTTAAATTCTTGGAAGAAGCCGCTTCCAATGCAGTTAGTCCAGAGTTGATTGGTCAATTCGGTGTTGGTTTTTACTCTGCCTTTATGGTGGCTGATGTTGTTACTGTTCGCAGTCGCAAGGCCGGGGAAGAAGCCGGTTGGATTTGGGTAAGTGGTGATACTGACGGTTATACAATTGATTCAGCTGAAGATCTTCCTGTTGGAACATCAATAGAACTGAAAATGAAAGAAGATTCAGAAGAGTATCTTGATACTTGGAAGATTGAATCTCTTGTTAAACATTATTCAGATTTTGTAAGTAATCCAGTGTTCCTCATCAAGGAGGAAACAGATGAAAATGATAAAACTGAAGAAAAGAAAAGCCAGATAAATACTGGAACTCCAGTATGGCTTCGTTCTCCTTCAGATGTTGAAGACTCAGAGTACAACAGTTTCTACTCACATTTGACCCATGACCACTCAGAACCGTTGGACAGATTCTGGTACCATGGAGAGGGAATGACAGAATTTTTCTCTCTGGTTTTCATACCAGCTTCAAGAGGCATGGATATGATGATTCCTGATAGAAGACCAGGCTTAAGTCTGTACGCCCGCAAGGTGATGATAATGGAAAGGGCTGAAAATATTCTCCCTCCATATCTGCATTTCCTCCGTGGGGTAGTTGAAAGTCCAGATGTATCATTGAATGTTTCCAGAGAACTCTTGCAGCAGGACAGAGTCTTGAAAACGGTCAACAAGGTTCTCACCAGAAAAATTCTTGATAATTTTAGTGAAATGCTTGAAAAAGACAGAGAAAAATACAATAAATTCTTTGCTCTTTATGGTGATTTTATAAAAGAGGGTGTTTACTCAGATCATGAGCGTAAAGAGGAACTGGCTTCACTCCTTCTGTTTAATACTTCCAAGGTGGATGAAGAAAAATCACTTACTGATATTATAGAAAACATTCCTGAAGATGGATCAATCTATTATCTTGGTGGAGCTTCTCTTGGGGAACTGAAGCGTTCTCCTCACCTTGAATCTGCAGGTGAAAGTGAAGTAATTCTTTTGCATGGTCCAGTCGACCTTCTTTCTGTTGAGTCTCTTATGGAGTTCAAAGGCAGAAAATTCGTAAATCTTGCAAGCGAAACCAGCGATAAAGATTTGTCAAAGGAAGACAAAGAGATCAAAGAAAAAGCTGAAAAAGAACACTCTGGTCTTATTGACTCCATAAAAGAGATTCTAGGAGAAAAAGTATCAGCAGTAAGATTCTCACCAAGGCTCCGTGAAACACCATGTATTCTTGTTGCCGCACAGGACGATCCCGGTGAAATGATGAAAATGATGATGCGTGCCATGAATCAGGATGCTCCAGAATCTAAGAAAATTCTTGAACTAAACCCTGCTCACCCAGTGGTTGCTTCTTTGGAGTTGTTGAACGAGAATTCAGATTCAAAAGAAGAGTTTAGCAATAGAGTTGAAATGCTTCTTGAATTGGCGAAAGTTCTTTCCGGTGCCAGGCCGGACGATCCAACTAGATTTGGTAAATTTGTAGCTGAATTAATGGGCTAACCTATTCGGGGAGTGCAAATGCAATATCTTATAATTGTTGTGGTGTCTGTACTCCCCGGTTTTGGGTGGCTTTGGTATTTTTACAAAGCTGACAAATATGAACCTGAACCGAAAAAACTTGTGCTAAGAACCTTCCTATTGGGGGTTTTTGTCGCCATAGCCATGGGAACGTCTTTTGAAGGTCTTGCTTTTCCCTGGGGACCGGCAAAATACTCGGCTGTTGTTTGGGCTCCAATTATTGAAGAATCGGCAAAGTTTTTAATTGTTTTTTGGACAGTATTTGCAAACAAAAACTTTAATGAGCCGTTTGATGGTATTGTATATGCGGCTTCAGCAGCTCTTGGTTTTGCAGCCTGTGAAAATGCATTTTATGTATTTTCCAGCTGGCATGGGGGCAGTCCTGTTTTGGGTGTTTATACCCTGCTTGCTCGTTCGGTTTTTAGCGTTCCAGGTCATGCGCTTTTTTCTGCATTTTTTGGTGCTGCCCTTGGGTATGCAAAGGGTAGAAAAGGGTTAAAACCTGTTTTAGTAGTAATTTTAGGACTTTTGCTTTCCATGGTGGCACATGGTTTGTTCAATTGGCTGACAATTGAAAATTTCTATGGGGGCCTTGTTTTTATTGTATTTATGGCTGTTTTGTGGCGTTTTGCTTACAAGATGCTATTAGTTCCAGCTTTGAATGCTTCACCCTTTAAAAAACTTAGATAGGATTCATTTATGGAAATGGAATTCTCAGTATTTTCTTTAAACATCTCACCTGAAAAAGGTACAGAAAAAACTCCGATTAATTCAATAAGAGTTATCTCGTCAGGTTTTGAGAATGATGCTCACGCCGGCAACTGGCATAGACAAATCAGTTTGCTGGACCACGAAAGCGTGGTAGACTTTGCAGAAAGAAGTGGGCTTCTAATAAAACCAGGTGATTTTGGAGAGAATATTACCACAGAAGGTATTGATATTACTTTATTGACTCCAGGTTTGATAATTGAAGGTTCAGATGGTTTGCGACTAAAGGTAACACAGGTAGGAAAAGAATGCCATGGTGATGATTGCACAATTTATCAAAAGGTTGGTAAGTGCATTATGCCCAAGAGAGGAGTATTCTGCCGAGTGCTTTCTCCTGGACATTTGCACCATGGTGATATACTTACCCTTACGGAAACAGAATAACACCCTGTAAACTGAAAGAAGGTTCCATGTCGATATTTAACGATTTAAAGGAAGCTGTTACCAGAAACATCGGAAGGGTGATGGATGCTGGTGCTCAGTACAGCGATGTCCGTTGGTATGAAGATGACAGCTCTGAAATGCTTATGTTGCTTGATGGAAATCTTGAGGGCAACGATACAACAGTGGAAAGCGGACTGGGTGTCCGTGTACTTTATGGTGGCGCTTGGGGTTTTGCTGCAACAAGTCAAATTGTAAATGTAGATACTTGTTTTGATAGAGCTTTGGCCAACGCAGTATCTGCTTCAAAGCTTGTAAAAGTGAAACTTGATATGGGAACAATGGACGGCCATACCGGTAGTTATACTTCGCCGTTTAAGATTGACCCTATTGATGTCAGTCTTTCCGAGAAAGTTGATTTTCTCAAAGGTGTAGATGACTCTCTCACAGAAGACTGGATTTTACGAAGAATGCTTAGAGTTCAACTTCAGAGAATGATAATTCATTTCTGGAGCAGTGAGGGCACATATACTCAGAAAAAACTTATCAACACATTTGCACACATGACAGTTATGGCACTTGATTCTGATAGGCAGATGCAGAGACGATCAAAATCTCTTTTTTGTGAGACTGGTGGAACAAGAGGCTGGGAGATGCTCACTAAACCAGCATTATGGAGTGGTCATGCTGAAAGAGTTAAAAAAGAATTAAAAGAGGTTCTTGTTGCACCTGAACTGGAATACGGTAAACGATCCGTAATTTTGTTACCAGGCCAGGGGCATCTTCAAGTGCACGAAACAATAGGTCACCCATTGGAGCTTGATAGAATTCTTGGTTACGAGCTTTCTTATGCAGGGGGAAGTTTTGTTAATCTAGATTCATTCGGAAAATTGAAGTATGGATCTGACAAACTTTCAGTCAGCGCTTATGGATCAATTGTTAACAGTCCTGGAACATTTGGATTTGATGCCGAAGGAACACCGGAACGAGATTATCTGCTGATTGACAAGGGTATTCTTGTGGACTGTCTTACTTCCAGAGCAATGATTAGTGAAGCAAATCAGAGAGCCGGCAGAAAAGTGTTTACAGAAAGCGGTGGAGCAAGCAGGTCAACAGCTTTTTATCGTGCCCCAATAGATAGAATGACCAATGTGAATATTCTTCCAGGAGATGATGGAACTCTTAAAGACATCATTGCAACCACAGAAGATGGTATTATTGTAGATAATCCCACAAGCTGGTCCATTGGATCGAACCGTGAACATTTCCACTTCGGATGTGAAATTGCATGGGAAGTAAAGAACGGTGAAATTACACGAGTTCTTAGAAATCCTTCCTATCAGGGGCATACAGTAGAGTTCTATAACAATCTTTCTGCAGTTGGAGATGAATCCAGCTGGGTTGTTGAACAGGTTGAGAATTGTGGAAAGGGAGAGCCAAACCAGGTTATGGAACTTGGTCACGGTCTTCCTGTGATAAAGTTCGATAATGTCATTTCCGGAGAAAGGAAGTAACATGATGAATGAAGCAACTAAAACAATGATAACAGAGACCAGAGATTTGGCACGCAAAAATGGTATAAAAGCATCTATTCATTTCCATCATGAGAACAGTCATCTTATGCGAATTGGAAACAATTCAGTTAGTTTAAATACAAGCGAAGAATTGACTAGGATTGATATTGAAGTTATTGATGGAATGAAAAAAGGCACACATACACATCTAGGGGAAATTTCTTCTGTGGATGAATTGTTCAAGATGGTTCAAATGGTTTCTGTGAAGGCAGGTAAATCTGCTGCCATGGATTATAAACCAGTTTTAACTGTTATTGAAGGCAATCTGGAAATAGAATCTCAGTACGATGCTGGTTTAGAGAGCCTAAATCCATCTGTAAAAGAACAGGTCTATAGCGCAATTTTCCGCGATGTAGGTGAGGACTATAACTACTCAGGTTCCTGGTCAAGTGGAAGTACTGAAACTTTTTCAGTTACCACTGCTAATGATAATTCTGTTTGGCACAAGTTAACTGATCAGCAGTTCATGTGTGTTCTTAAACATCCTGAAAAAATGTGGGAACTTGCAAGTTGGCAGACTGGGTGGAAAGCCGATGATGTAAAAGCAGACTTTACTATTGATGAATTCAAGAATATTCTTCCTGTTTATGAAACCACTGAAGGTTTTGAAGTTGAACCGGGGAAATACAAAGTTGTTCTTGGATCCCAGGCCATTAGTGATCTCATTGGCATGACTGTATGGACAGGTTGTGCAGGGCGCACCTGGGAGATGAAAATGGGTTGGACCGCAGACAATAAAATTGGAGATGATATTCTTCATCCATCAGTTACAGTGTTTGATGATCCTACTAATGAGAATATCTTTTCTGAACCCCTTAGTGACTCTGGAATGTTAACAAAAACACTTCCAATGATAGATAAGGGTAAATTTGCTGGTCTTCTTTATGACAGAAATACAGCATCAAAGTATGATAAAGAAGCAACGGCAAATGCAGGATGCCTTGCCATGCAACCAGGTGATGGTGATCCTGATTTCTTGAAAGCAGTTAAAGACCAGGGAAGAGTGCTTTACATACCAGCAATTCATTACATGAATATGCCAAATATGAGCAAAGGTATTTTTACAGGTAGTAGCCGTTTCAGTGCTGTTCTTATTGAAGACGGTAAAATTGTCAGTCCCATATTCTCAAGCAGAATTACTGATCAATTTGCTAATATTTTTGGTAATGTACTTTCAATTTCTTCGGAAACAATAAGCGTTAATACATCCAATACTTATGGTAGAAGAGCACCTGGTGCTGTTTCTGTACCAACTTGGATTCTGGTTGATGGTGTAAAGATCACTGACTGCGCCGAAAGTTTCTAACTAAGTGAATCAACAATCCCCTTCAGAGTTAACACTTTGGAGGGGTTTGCATCTTCATATTTTGCAAGTTGTTCTAATTCGTATTCATCTGTGGGAATTCTTCCGATTCTTGCAATAGTATTTGATTCTCTGTGTCTTATCAGAAGATTTTTCCATTCATATTGAGAAGGGAATTCCTTTGCAAGTTTTTCTGTTATCTTGGCGATAACATCAGCAAATTTGTTTTGATCATCTGGTGGGTCAACTGGGGTAAATCGTATACTGAAACCCATACCAGAAGTTTGCTCACAAGAAGCCACTAAAATTGTGCAATCTGTTCTTTTCCAGAGTTTCCAAGGCGCTGATGGCACAAGTACAGGCACTCCAAAATTAGTTATCCAACTACCTCCAGGTCCACCGTATGCGGTGGATGCATAATGAATAATTCTACCACTTTGCAGTGTTCTGTACATCCATCTGGGGTTCTCATCAGGAAAATGAAGGTTGTTCCATTTTTTCCCAATGGACAGTCTGCATTTCCGGGCATACTTCGGCATATCAGTGTATCTGCTTGTTATAACATCAACTGGGTAACCCTCCATGCCAAGTATAACATGAAGACTTCGTTCGTCACCAAAATGGGGAACAAGAAGTAAAACTCCTTTTTTTGACTCAAGAGCTTCATCAAGAAAATCTCGTCCCGTCCATGAAATGTTAGTTTCCATATCTTTGTAGATTTTGTTTTTTAGATAGAAGAGAGCAAACAGGTTTCTTTCATGAACTCGCCAATACCCAGCAAGAATTGTTTTTCTCCAAGCCTCATCACTACTGGGGAAGAAGCGTTTTAAATGATCATTGTATAAGTTGTTTCTACCAGATGATACTTTACCGCGTAAAGCAGAAACAAGATTTGATATTTTTTCAACGTTTGAACCGGATTTTGCCAGTTTTACAGCAAGACTTATAAAGCGGTAGTACAGTGAAGACAAACCGGAAGCTTTCATTTATCAAAATCTCCTTTTATTAGTACTCTGTTAAGCAATAACTGTTGTGCTCGGCTGACTCGCACAGCTGATAAGCGAGGTTAATATGGAACTCAGGGTATTTGTTCGCCAAATTGAATCTAGTACTTCAGAGGTCTAATGTCAGTTCTTGTATCTTTATACTTGGATGGTAAATCACACATGAAATTATTCTGATATAGGAATTACTGCTTTATATATGTGATTCTTCCAGTCAAACAATTAGAAGTGTTTTCTCCGGTAACTCTTAATAGATAAACAAAACTACTACTGTTTGTGTTACCCAGCTGAATTGTGGTGTTAGTACTTTGCAGAGTGTGTTTTAAAACTAGTCTACCAGAAAGGTCGAAAAATTCCACAAAGTTGAAGTTACCGTTGTCTGGTATTGTTATTGTAATAGACCCAGAGGTTGGGTTTGGGGAAATTTGCAAGAAATTAAGCTCTTGAGGCTGTGAGCCTGATTGCATCTGAAAATCATTTCCATGGTGATACCCCAAATCCACAATTAAAGTATCTGGTATGCTGTCTGTTCTTGTCCATGTTTGCTCAAGGTTGTATTCTTCTGAAAATTTTTCTCCTGCATTAACACAAGGACTGTTGTAACTTTGACCAGCGGCAGTTTGACTTAGATAAAAGTCGGTTACAAATAGCGGATTTTCAGAAATGTTACCTGCTGTTCCTGTTGGGTCCGGTAGATTCCCGTAGTTGCCGTCTGGGTTGTCCCACACGCAGTTATATTCAAATACGGGGTTGCCGCCATCTTGAATATAAAATGCTGGACCAGCATTGCCAGTGACAATGTTGTGGTGAAGTATTGGTGATGAGTTTACTCTGAAATACACTGCGCTTCCAGTGTATAATGCATAGTTATTTACAATGGTGCAGAAAGAAATCTCGGGATTGGAAAGGGCATAACAGTATATGCCTCCTCCGTCATCATGTGCATAACCGTCCTGGAAGATACAGTTAAGAATAACAGGTGAACTATGGTAACAGAATATTGCGCCACCGTCATCCCATGAAACATTTTCGCTGAAAGATGAATGACTAATGGAACCATTTGAAGTGTATAGGTAAATCGCTGCTCCAGCAGAGAGGCATTCATTATTTTGAAAGCTACAGTTTCTGATAACCGGGTTGCCTTTCCAGCAGTAGATCGCCCCTCCATTGTCTGCTTTACAGTTATTGAATAAGGAAAATTTTATCAAAGGGGAGCTGTGTTTTGTATGAATTGCTCCACCGAAGGCATCAATTGAGGCATTGGCTTCCAAAAAAGTGAAACCGGAAATAACCATTGTTGTGTCAATTGCTTCTGTTCCTGTGCAGTCAATGTCTATGATACTGTCAGAAATATTATCTCCAGATAGGATTACCGACGAAGGGTTTTGTTCATTTCCAAGAAGTACGATCCCATTATGGTCATGATTTATTCTTATTAAATTTTCACCAGTTCCGTAATGAAAACCAGGCATGATAAGTACAGTATCTCCAGCCACTGAAGAATCAAGAGCATTCTGAATGCTTTCGCCAGGTAATACTTGCGTGGTGTAGGCTAGTATGGTCACAATTAGGATAATCAATTTATCACCATGATTTTCCCAGTAATCTCTGCTTGATGCCAAATTGCTCGAACCAGCATAAGACCCTCTTTGAAAGAGTTATCAATGTTTAACGACCAGTTTCCCCCTTGAGTAACATCTGTAGGCTGGAATGAATGAACTAATCGTCCGGAAATATCAAATATTTGTAATGTAACTGGGTAAGAAATCCCGGGAGAAATGGTGACGGTTAGATGGTTTGTAGCAGGGGATGGAGAAAAAGTAAGAATAGGAAAATTAGTAGATAGCGTTGGTGAAACTCCAGTTTGAGAAGCGTTCAAATGATGAAAGCCCATATCTGCCACACCAAGGTCTGCCAGACTGTCAGTTCGTGTGCTTAACTGATCAATAACGGTATCATCAGCATCTGCATGTCCTGCATTCAGAGCTGGACTGTTTATAGATTGCCCAGCATCTATCTGAGAAATATTAAAATAAGTATCAGCGTATAATGGATCTTCACTGATATTTCCATTTGTTCCAGTTGGATCGTTCATGCCATAATAATTTGAAAACCCATTATTCCAGCAGCAGACATTGGCTATGTAAGGGTTGTTGTTGCTGATAACATTAATTCCTGCTTTGCCCAAGTTGGATGTAATCACTGAAGACATTATAGACACAGAGTCAATAGTGTGAAGTCTGAAAGCCCCGCCGTCATCAAAAGCTTCATTTGAGTCTATTGTCAGGAATGAAAAAGTTGAAATGCCCTGTAATACTGTAATTGCTCCACCATCATCGCCTGAATAATTGCCGGTAAAGAGAGAGTTATCTAGGGTAAGGTCACTTTGATAAGCATTTAACCCGCCTCCATCATCAGAACTGGTATTAGATATAAACTTCACCATAAAACCAGAGAAAACTGATGCATAAAGATCAATTCCTCCCCCTGTGACCAAGGCTTCATTATTGCTGATGGTGCTGTACTGAACCTGCAAAATTCCACCTTCAGCTCCTATTCCTCCACCGATCAAGGCAGAATTTTCTGTTATAAGGCAGTTATTAACAATTAGTCTTGATTCACTGGCAGAAATACCACCTCCGTTGAATGCAGTGGTTCCTGTGGCATTTCCTCCTGTAATTACAAGATTTTCTAGAAAAACATTTTGGTCGTGGGGTCCAACAAGTTGAACTATTGATCTTTCCATGTTCTCACCGCTGAGAACAGCTCTGTTATCTGCTTGTGAGGTGATAGTAACACCGGATTGAGAGGGGCCGGCTGTGATTAATGGTTGATTATTGGAATTCGTGTACGTGCCAGGCATAATAAACAGAGTATCACCTTGTGAGAGGGTCATTAGACTATCTGATAAATCATCGCCAGGGTTTACAAAAATAGTTTTCGCAAAAGCAGGGAAAAACAATATTAGAATAGTTAGTATTGTTATTTTCATAGTGAATTCAACACGGTTATTTTTTTAGTTTGAAGGAATCCCATATTTCTTACTCCCACAAAATACACCCCTGAGGCAAGGCTTGATGTTTTTAGAGTTATTGTAGATTCTCCTGCTGTTAGCTCTGTTACAGTAAGTGGCAAAACAATTCTTCCTGATAAATCATACAAAGAAATTTCTGTTACAACTGAAGCAATTACTAATAAATCAATAGATAAATCACCGGCCACAGGTACTGGACCTCTTAGAGAAAAACTAACAGCTCCATAACCAGGCCAATCTGATGCATAGATATCTGGCAAGAACGGTGTTCCACCGAAAGAGCCTGCTATCCATGAAGCAGGAAACTGGTTAGGAAGAGAAGTGTTCAGTAGTGCTAAAGTAGAACCATAACCAGCTGCTTGCCAAGGCCACGGAGATTCAGAAGAGTAATAGATACTGTCAATGGTATTCCCAGTGGGATCAATCAGTTTTATCATATCATCATTGTCAGAAAGATTGAAATTTAACGATTGAGAGGGATTTGGTAATCTTTCAAACGTGTTAAGAAAAATCAGTGAATCAGAGCTGAATACCAGACATTGGCCAGGATCAATAATTAGCTGATCAACTGTTGTGAGATTTGTTCTGTTTGCATCACGAATTGACCAGCCTGCCATGCTGATGGTTTGATTGTCAGTATTAATGATTTCAAACCAGTCTCCCGGATTAAAAACAGAGTTGCTCAAATAATTGATTTCATTAATAACCAGGTCACCTGTAATTGAATAGTTTTCTTGAGCATATGAAATGATTGGACCATTGTTAGATCTGTGTTCGACTCCATTTCTTGTTGCATATACCTGTAACCAGAGGTCTGAACCGGTATACAGAGATGGAACTGTATAGAATGTATCTGAAGGAAATGTCTCAAATACAACTTCCAAAGGGTTAGCAAACAAGCTATCTGATGAAATAACCAGTCTCCATGAACATGAATTTCCCGCATTCTGCCAAGAAACAAGAATATTGTTTTCTAGCTTTTGAAGATTTGCTATCCTAAAAGGAAGAGGCCATTCTTCAATTTGATTTAATACATTGGAGTATCTGGATTCTGGCCAATTATATAAGGAGGCTACCATTCCCCAGAAATCATCCATTGAATAATCTCTAAATGGATCCTGCTGAATCAGAGGAGCTATCAATTGTGCAATAGAATCTATTGTATTTCCTTGTACAAATCTAAGAAATAATGGGAATTGATAATCAATCTCACTGAAAAGCTCTTCTCTAATTATTTTATTACACCACATTCTCCAGAGAAGTTTATTTCTTCTGTGTCCAGTATTGGAAGAGTTTCTACTGTAAGGGAATTCGGGACCATATTTTCCCCATGTTCGATCCATATCCCAGGTTATATAACGCCACTGACCAGCTTGGCCGGTATCGTCTAGTATCAGGGAATAGTTGTGATAATAGGTGCTACCATGGCCAATAAGAACATTGGTCGCTACACAGGAAATAAGATCATCGTAGTGAAATCTTTCCTGCAGTTGTTCATAAAAAAGCTCATCAGGACATAGAGATAACCAGTGAAGCAGTAGCAGAAAATCATCCCAAGGTTGTGATTCATGAGTTTTTTTAGAGTATGGGTCAAGATCATTTATTCTGTCCAGGGTAGTGTATCTATCTGAACATTTGTATATCACACCATTATCAGGAAGCTGCGTTGTCAGTAAAAAGTCTTTATCCACATCTTCAACAGACAGATATGCTCCTTGCGTTTCACCATTAAACACAACTTCTACGAAATGGACTTCTGGTACTATCTGACCGGTTTCACTATAGAATAAATACGATAGACATTCACGCATTCGAGTCATATCAAGAAATTCAGCATTTAGATTTAATTCATCTTTGCCAAATAGAAAAAGACCTTGAGGCAATTCAATTTTTATTGATTTCTTAGGATAACTTCTGCTTGTTGCACCGCGGATTCGAAATTGGCATTGAAATTCAGCACCATTGTAAGTTAGCTCCACTGGAATATAAATATCTTCATAGTAATTTGCACAGGCAAATTCCCATTGAGTTTGGTCGAATTCTAGATGAAGAACTGGTATTGTATCAGGCCAAACAGAGCTGGAGATCAGCGATAGTAGTAATAGAAGCATACAGTACCTCTCTCATTTTGTTATACCAAATATATAGTGTTTTCCTGTTTTCTCATGAATCAATGTATTTGGTTAACTGAAGCTTCATTCGGGGCTGCATACACAGCCCCGAGCTACAATATTAACTAAGTTTACTTAAAATAGTTTCAGCAATCTGTTCAGGTTGAAGACCCTGAAGAGTGTAGAGATCCTTTGCGTCTCCACTCATTCCGTAATGTGTGACACCAATGCGGGTAAGTGCAGGAGTACCACTTAATTCAGAAAGTTTTATGGCCAGGCCTGCACCAAGACCAGTTTCCGTATCGTGATCTTCCACAGTGATAACTTGTTTGAATTTCATAAGTTCTTTTATAAATTCATTTGATATTTCAGTTGGACAGCTTACTCCGTATACAGCTGTTGAAACTTCACCGATTCCAAGAATTTCAGCAGCCTGAAGAGCATGTTCACAAGTTGGGCCCATTGCAAGAATGGCCACATCTTTACCTGCCCTGAACCGATCTACTTTACCGTATTTGAATTCATAGTTTTTATCAAAGAAAACTGATCCATCTTCTTTGAGTATTACTGGAAGTTTTGACCGCCCCATGGCTATGAAGTAATTACCCTGACTTGTTCCTGCGTGTCGTACAGCTCTGTCGGTCTGATTAGGATCTGCTGGAACAATTGTTCTGTAATTTGGAAGGGCACGGAGAAGGCCAACATATTTGATACAATGGTGCGTTTTTCCATCTGGTCCAACATCAAGCCCACAGTGAGTTGCAACAACTTTAAGGTTTGTCTGGTTAATATCATTCAGCCTGTGCTGATTGAAAGTTTCATCAATCGCAAACACTCCGAAATCACTCCAGAAAGACACTTTATCTGCCAGAGTAGAGCAACCAGCCATTGTAGCAGCATGATGCTCCATTATTCCAGTCTGAAAAAAGTGACCTGGATACTTTTTGGCAAATTCTGCAGTTTTTACACTTCCAGCAAGATCACAATCAAAAACCAAAGGTAGATTATCAGGATTAGCATCAGCCAAACTTACAAGAGCTTTGCCCCAGGCACTTCTGTTATCACCTTTATGTTCTTGAGAATAGGTAATTGGTACCCCTGTATTTTTCAGTAAGTGATATTCAGGTTTCTCACGGCAACTGGCAGGTCTGTTAGTCAGAAAAACTTTTCTTTCTGCAACAAGCTCTTCCATGTTATTTTCAATGCCGAGCTCAACAAGAGCTTTTTCCAGTTCCTGTATATTCAGGGCCCTACCATGGAAATCAGATTTGTTTTCCATGAATGATACTCCCTTGCCCATAACGGTTCTTGCAAGGATCAATCTTGGTTTGTTTTGATTAGCCGGGCGCAAAACTTTGTAAAGTGCGTTCAGGTCATGCCCATCTGTTTCGACAACTTCCCATCCGGAGGCCTCGAACTCTGCTTTTAGGTTCACAGGCATTACATCTGCTGTGTCTCCTGAAATCTGCAGGTGGTTTAGATCAATAATGTATGTGAGATTACTCAGCATGTATTTGTTTGCAAATCTTCGAGCTTCGGAGATCTGGCCCTTCTGATTCTCGCCATCACCAGCCACTACCCATATATGGTTTTTAATTCCATTACTTCTGTCGGCAATTGCCATACCAATGGCTGCGCTTAGACCCTGTCCAAGATTGCCACTGGTAAGTTCTATACCTGGAAGATGTCTTTCTATGTGACCTTCAAAATCGCTACCAGCAAGTCTGAATGAAACAATTGCTTCATGAAGATCAAAAAAGTTTAAAGCTCCAAGAACACTGTAAACACCAGGAGAGGTATGGCCATGGCTCACAATTATTCTATCTCGACCTTTTTTTAGCGGTTCAGAAGGATTAACTTTTGCTTGACTCCATAATAAGGCAAATATTTCCAGACTGCTCATGGAGCCGCCTGGGTGGCCACTTGCGGCAAGACTGGTCATTTTGAGAATATTTCCTCTTGCCTCATGGCAGAGGCTTTTTAATCTAACCACCTCTGTTGATGAAAGAGATGGAGATATGAAATTAGTTCTTTCCATTTTATTTCTCAGCCTTCGTTTTTCAGTGTTGCTATTACTTTGTTATGAACCAAGGATGATAGCTCATCGGTTTTGGCAAGAAGAATATCAGCTTCTTTTGCAACTCGCTCTTTGTATTCCAGGTCTTCTATTTCAGAAAGATTGATAAGCACATTATAATATGCTCCAGTTGCACAAGCTTTTGCAGCGGCAGCAGCTACTCCAGCATCGGAAAGGCTTGTCTGCATCCCTCGTTCAACCAAAGCCAGCGCCATTTCAGCTATTTGCGGAGATTTCGCAAGAATGCTTAACGGAACTTCAATAGCTCCTTTTATTGCAGTTTGCACATCTCCTTTTGCTCTAATGGTATCCATCCAAATATTGAATGCTCTTGTATCATCATCAATGGCGTTTACAAGAAACTCCTTGATATTCTGAGCTTCCGGTGCAAGCTGTAGCATTTCATTCCAGCTTGATTTGAATTTTCTGTTCTTTACTGTGAGATTGGCAACCATACTGTCCAGGCCTGCTCCAACTGCACCCATTAATGCTGCAGCACTTCCTCCGCCTGGAGCTGGGCTGTCTATAGATAGTTCGTCACAGAACGCTCTGCATGTCATTCCGGAAAGATTTACTGACTTGTCGGCTATGATGTATTCCACAATTTTTTTATCAGGATCAAATTTTGCTACATCGCTGAGACCCATGGATCTTATGGCAATGTTAACAAGTTCTCTTTCTGGTGCGCCAACAGATTTTGCCTGTTTCCCAATGCTCAGTAAAGCTCTATTCTGTTTTTCAAGATAGTATTTTCCAGCTTCTACCATGGAGCTTAAAGGAACAAGCCCTACAACTTCACTTCCTGTTACCATAAGCCCTAGTTTTTCTGCTTCTTCTTTTGTAACATCGAATCCTATATGAAGGGGTGTAACTGCTATATCAGTAAGATTCATGGTTACTTGTGCTGTATTGTACTCCTCAATGAACCATCCAAACGCCTTGCAATTTTTTAATCGACCTTCTTGCTTGATCTTTTTGCCATTTTCGTCTCTGGCAAATTTCCACTGATTTGTTCGTGAGGTTCTGCCGGTATCACGAATGTTCAAAGCTATTTCTTTAGCCATGGAAGTATCAGATGTGTTTAGGTTAACATTATAGGCAATAAGGAAATTTCTCGCTCCGATTGTACAGACTCCGGTTTTTGCAGTTGCATCATCCCATACATTGGGACCAAAATCAGGTTTCCATTCCGGTTTTCCAAGTTTATTCTGAAGGGCTTCATATTCTCCTTCGCGAATGTTTGGCAGTTTTACCCATTCCGGTTTAGATGCTGCATATTCGTAAAGATATACAGGAATAGCCAGTTCTTCACCTACTTTTTTACCCAGTCTTCTGGCAAGTTCTGCGCATTCTTCCATTGTGATTCCACTCACAGGAACAAAAGGACATACGTCGGTGGCGCCGTGCCGTGGATGAGAGCCTGTCTGTTTTCTCATGTCGATGAGTTTTCCAGCACTTTCTATAACATTGAACGCAGCCTGAAGTACTGCTTCAGGTTCTCCGGCAATTGTAATAACGGTCCTGTTTGTTGCAGCCCCAGGATCTACATCAAGTACAGCTGCTCCGCTCACAGAGGAAGCAGCTTTTACAACTGCGTCAATAACATCCTGGTTACGACCGTCTGAAATATTTGGAACACACTCGACAATGCGCTTTGCCATTTGATCTCTCCTGTTTTTGTGAATTTACCTATATTCTAACATCAGTTTTACAATATGTGTAACATAACAGGCGGGAGGCTTAAGTGTACCACGGAATAGTGGAAGGTTATTATGGAAAACCTTTTAGCACCAAGCAGAGAAGAATTCTTCTTAATGAACTATCTTCGTTGGAAGGTTCTGCGTACTTTTACGCTCCTAAAGATGATCCATGGCATCGACTTTTATGGAGAGAGCCTTATCCAGACAAAGAATGGCTTTCTTTAAAAAATGATATGATGGCCAGTGGTGGAAAAGTGTCTTTTTTCTTTTCGATTAGTCCATGGGAATTTAAAGATTCAGAGTGGGATCTGGCAAGGGAAAAGCTTCTTCGAGCAGTTGATTCAGGCGCTTCAGGTCTTTCAATACTTTTTGATGATGTACCTGATGAATCAGCAGGAAAATTGGCAGAAAGACAATTGAATTTTGCTAAAAAAGCTCTTGATGGTATTAATCTTCCAGTAATTCTTTGTCCTTCAGTTTATTGTGGAGAATTTCTTCAAAGGTTTTCCCATGCAGAAGAATATCTTCAAGTTTGGCGTCACATGATTCCAACAGAGTGGAGTTCCTTCTGGACCGGGCCTATGGTGGTTTCAAAAGATTTTTCAGATATTCAACAGGCTGAAGAACTTTTGGGTGGTAAACCGGTTCTCTGGGATAATATTCTTGCCACTGATTACTGTCTTCGCCGTGTATATCTTGCGGGATTAAATGATAGAGTACCTAGTGATTACTCTTGGTTTATAAATCCATCTGAAATTTTCCCAGCTGCTCTTCATGGTGTTATGGAGCTGAAAGCAGCAATGGGTTTGAAAAGAAATTGGCCCGATCAACTGGGAGCATCTCATGTTGGATGGCAGCTCATGCAGGAGTTTCATTATCTTCCTTGGAATGCTGGGGAAACAGGGTCAGAGATATTGGTTAGGCTTTCCAATGCAATAAATGGTTTTGATGTAAATGAAGCTCTTGTCTGGTTGAATCAGGCTGTTGCTGATATGTCTAATTTTATTGAAATAATCCCTAGTATTGAAGGTGGATGGCAGTTACTTCCGGTAGCCCGAGATCTATACCGTTCGTTGTCAATAATACAACGCTCTCTTAAGACAGATGACCCTGGAGTTTCACTTCATTATTTTATGCACACAAGATTACCATATGAAAATCCCGTTGCAGCTCTTGCTGGTGGGAAAATTAAAGGAGTTTGATGTGAAGGTTATTCTGGCAGGTTACAATACAGATACTGAAAACAATTCAACAACACCGGAAACTATTTCTGCTGCGTATGCCAGAATAAGTCGTGACCCAGCTCCAATAACTGAACTTAGAAAGCAATCAGCTTCAGAGCTGGAACAGGCAAGAAAATCAAATAAAACTATTGTTTATAAATATGGACACGGCTCCATAGCTGAACATGCAGTTTTCAATTTTGATATTTTGGGAATATCAAGACTTGCAGCTGAAGCCATTCAATCATTCCGCCTTATCAGTTTTACAGAGAAATCACAGAGATACATCCGTATAGGAGAAGACTGGGTTCTACCACAAGAATTGAAACAGTATTCTTCTATACTCAGCGGTTTGTTTCAGAGTTATGAAGTTATTCTTTCAGCTCTGCTTAAGTCTGGTCTTTCTAAAACAGAGGCCAGGGAAGATGCCAGATATATACTTCCATTGGCAACCACTACACAGATGGGCATGACTGTAAATGCAAGAGAGTTAGAGCATATTATCAGAAGAATGAAAGCCCATCCTTTAAAAGAGGTTTGTGACCTCGCTGAAGCTCTTTATCAGGCAGTTCTTCCCATAACTCCTTCTCTTATGCTTTTTACAGAACCTACAGAGATGGATAGAATTGCACATCTTCAACCAGCCCCTGTAATGATAGCAGAAGAGGTGTCATTATTGAGCTGTGATTCGGATATCAGAATTGAAGAAATGCTTACTGAAATATTTGGGACACCCGATTTCAGCAGAATATATAATCATCTTGGGATCCATGATGCTCTGCCACGACTCTGGGAGATGTTCAGGGCTGACTTTCGCCTAACAATGTCAGCAACAGCTTACGCCCAGATGAAAAGACACAGAATGAGTACTCAGTTAATATCTGTTTACGATCCTAAACTTGGGGTAACTGTGCCACCAAACATCAAAAAAGTAGGGTTAGAAGACTTTTTTGTGGATGAGTGTCTAAAGTCTTCAAACTGTGTTTCTGGCCAAGGTCGTATAGGTGAGTATCTTTTTACAAATGCTCATCGTCGTCAGATTCGACTTTGTATTAATGGAAGAGAATTTAATCATTTCATTCGGTTACGAGATGATGACCATGCGCAATGGGACATTAGGAAAATAGCCGCAGACATGATTATCAAAGTCAGGGAAAAAGCCCCAATGACTGTAAAAATGACCTGCGGCAAATCTCACTGGCAGGAGGTTACCGGAAAGCTTGCTCAATAAATCGAGGTCGACCTAGTTTGCTTCCCTGGTATCGAGGGGTAATTCTAAGCAGTATTGTTCCTCTGTCACCCATAATATCAGTTCCATGGTGCCATGTAAAAGTATTACTGTAGGAATGAGGATTCAGTCCGATAGCATTTCCTGATACTGTTGCCTGCCTCCAGCTTTCGCCACCGTTTGAACTATAGTCGATAACAAGATCAATTGTTCTATTATCACGATCACCTATTTCAAAAGCGATTTCTGTTTCACTTCGTAGATGATTTATCTCTGCAATTGTAGCTCTAAGAATCTCTGGAATATTTGTGTTCTCAAGTGTAATAGGACCAATTACTTCAGATCGAACAGAATCTCCGTCTGTAGCAATAAGTCTTATATCCACATCCATTCGAGATACTTCAGGAAGATCCACAGAACTGTTCCAGTTGAGCATTGTATTGTATCGAGTGTATCCGAAAGGACCTTTACTTACCAATCCTTTTGCAAGTATCCATGTATCATCTATACCATGAAGTCTGTATTCCAGATTCAAAGTGATATCATCGTTTTCAAAATCAGTGAGGGTGAAATTTATTGGAACTAAACCGCGGAACACATCATAAACCGATGGGGAAGAAATTCTTGCAGTAGGTTGTAAATTATTATCAAGGTGGAATGGTGCAGATGGTACTGCAATTCCAGAGTTCATATCTGACGGAAGAGCCTGTAATCTTACTTGGTATCCATCGTAGCCTGGTAGGTCAGTTGAGGATTCCCAAGTGATCTCAAAATCATATCTGCCAATTCCAGCCTGTTCTGCCTCGATAACAGTTGCAGGAAGCCACTGGTAACCACCATCAGTACTGTATTGATATGCAACATCTAGCATATTCTGATCGGGATCACTAAGCCTGACTCCTAATACAACTCTCCCTTGAACTTCAGAGCTTGGGGCAATGATTTGCGCACTTGGAAGACGGTCAGTATCAATATGCAATCCATCAATGAAATACCAAGCCCCTGGGTCGGCATCGGCGGCTCTTATTCTTATTTTTATATCATCAGTATCAACATGACCAATATCATTTACTGCGTTCCAGGTCACAGGCTCGCCATAAAACCACGGTTCTATTTCAATACTGCTACCGCTTAGGTGCATTGTCTGCCAGGTATTTCCATTATCAATAGAAAACTGAGCCTGGAGCTGAATAGTATCACCTTCGCGATCTTCAACCGCATAACCCAACTGGAATCTGGAGTCATCAATCTTAACTGGGGAATCCAGAAGAATTTCTGGAGGGCGGTTATTGTCTATATGCAAAATACCTGAAATCCCACTCTCGCCAGGTCCGAAATCACAATAAGGGGTGATTCGAATAAGACATCTTCGCTCGTCTCTTGAAGGTAAATCTTGCTCAGAGTTCCATGTAATTGATCCAAACCGTTCTGTGAAATTTCTGGTTTCAGTCCAACTGTAACCTGCATCAGTTGAGTAGCTGACAGAAATACCTGTCCATTCTGGAATATTAACTGTGTAAGAAATAGAAATAGGTCCACTGAATTCCCCGGTAAGCTGCTGAACTTCTGCAACTGGCAGAAAATTAGAACCATAACATCCAGAGTTAAACTGGTCACCTTCTGGTAACGACCAAGTACATTGTGTAGAAGAAGAAGAAGACAATGAATAGACAGAAACACGTCCTCCTGTACCAGTGACAATTAGTTCCATAGTTCCATCACCGTTCATATCACCAGCTATGGGTGAATAAACAATAGAGGTAGAATTTTGGAAAGGGAATCCATTTACTTTTCGACCATTTGCATCCCATGCGTGAATAGTTCCGTTACTAGAAGTAGTTATGACAGAAGGTCCATTAATTGTAGGAGCAATTATTGGTTGGAAAGGTCTTGCGTCTATTTTATTAGGCCAGCGCCAGGTACCTGCTAAAGATCCATCACCATTTAATAGATAAATTGTGCTGTCAATGGATGCCACGGCAATTTGAGGGTTTTGAAGCCCAAAATCTACAAGACCAATTGCAGTAGTTCCCGAAACAGGACGATCATCCATAAAAAATGGCCAGCCTTCTTGTTCTTCACCAAGCAGACTGTAAAGATGAATTTTTCCATCTTGGCCTGCAAAAAGAATATCAGATTGCCCATCTCCATTGATATCACCTGAGACAGGTGCAGTGCCTGTTGGAAATCCCATTACTTTTGGCCAACCGGGAATATGTAGGCCGTCAAACCCTAATATGGTGATTTTACTGTTATTTGTGGCGCAAACAAGCCCATCATCAAATCCGCCTCCAAGGGTAATACGGCTAGGCTGAAATTGTAATTGAGATTGCAGGTCAACAGGGAATCCTTGAATAGATATGCCTCTTGTATTTAATAGATGAATTTTACCATCGCTGGTGCCATAAGCCATTTCATACAAACCGTCGTCATTTAAATCAACTGTAGTTATTCCAGTAATTATGTTAGATCTAGTATCTACAGGCCAACCGAAAACCTCATTACCATTAAAATCGATCAAGTGTAAAAAACCATCTGTATCTGCATAGGCAATCAGCATTTCCCCTGTTGACCCAGGTACTGCTACTGGTCTCCAAACCACTCCAGTGCCCTTTGACACAGGAAATCCTTCAAGTGGAATGCCGCCACTGCTCCACGCGCCTAATCCACCGGTCCCCAAGGGTAAAAATAGTATTTGTTCAGATGGACCATTTGAGATCAGCTGCGCTTCGCCTCGTGGCATTGCTTCTAGATGAAGCTCCCATAAAGGCAAAATACTCAAAAATGTTGACAGCACTAAAGTAAAAACATTCATTTGATAAACTCCCAGTATATAATGAAAAATATTTATAGCTAGAAAATAATTCCATAAACCATTAAGGTCAAGCTTGGGTAATTGTGTTACAACGGCTATGATAAGAAACCCAGATAAGATAAAATATTTATGAAATGAATGTATACACAAGATAATATTGTTAAGAAAGTGTAAAAACAATAAATATTTAAAAGTTGAGTTTTTGAGGTCCCGTAGTTCAAGTGCTGATAATTATGATGAGTTATTGATAGGTTTAGCAATAATATTTAAATCATCATGAAATTATGTACATAAATCTACAAATAAGCAATTCAAAGTAGAAAAGCATTAAATGCGTCAAAATCAAAAGAAACTGAATATAAATTCATACAAATGGAAAAAGTGTAATTTATTGTATAACTGTGATTTAGAAAGTTCAACTGAATTTAACAATATAATAGTATGGTACCGTGATTTATTGAAGTTATATTTGCATTTGATACAGCTTGACCATGAGACTATGAAGTGTGATATTACAGATAATAAAAAATTATGTTAGTTTAACTTTCGGACTTTTAGGGATTGAGAGGTTTTTATATGCGTTTTGTTTTTGTTGCTTTGCTAGCAGCTGTTTCTAGCGTTTTTGCAGGGTCACTTCCTTATGCTTATGGTGATGTTGTGAATGCACCGGATGCGTATGTTCTTGAGCATACAGAGGTTGAAGTTGGGTTAGCAGCTAGTGCCTTTTCTTTTGAAGACTCTCTTGGCGTTTCTGACAGTGATGTTAAATTAACTGGATACCTGAACTTAGGTATTTTAAGTTATGGTCAGCTGGGTGTATCATATCTTGCAGATGGCGGTATTGTGATAAATGCAAAAGTAGCAATACTAAAAGAAGGTATTGCGGTTCCAGCATTCTCGCTAGGCTTGCAGAATGGAATTGGGCTGAAAAATGTAGACTGTTTCTCGGGTACGGCAGGATCACCAGATTCAACTGGTTCATTTGCAGAAGGTTGGGATGAAGACGGAATGTACGGTTACGGTCATTCTCAGAACTGGTCGGTTTATGGAGTTGGGTCTAAAGATATGCGTTATCTTTTAGGCATTCCAGTAACGGTAAATCTAGGCATTGGAATTGGTCGTTTTGTGGGTACTGTTGATAATGGCGGTGCTTTAGGAATCGGTAGCTCTATTGCTAATGGATTGTTTGGTTCCATGGTTTGGCAGCCAGGGGAAGACTTTTCTGTAGCGTTTGAAATGGATGGGCGTGATCTTAATCTTGGAATGAATTATGCCGTTGCAAAACACGTAGATCTGCATCTTGCATGGGGTGAATTAGAGCAGACAGTTTTTGCTTCAGAAAATCAAAACAAACAGGATGTTATGCAGAATTCTAAAGTAACAGTTGCAATTTCTTCACAATTCGGACCATTGCTTGGCGCTGGTAGGCTTGAACTTGAAAGAGAGCAACAGCGTATAGAGCGGGCAAGAACTAGACTTGACGAGTTAGAAGCACGGCGTCGTTCTGCTGAATCAGAGCTGCAGAGGCTTCGTGATCTTCTTGACGAGAACAGGTAGGCTCAGTTATGCGGATTTGTAAATCATCTAATCTTATCGTATTGCTTCTTCTGGTTTGTTTTATATCTGTTCACGCCCAAACCCCAGAAATAGAAACTGAGGTCAATGAAGAAATCAGTATAATCCTTAGAAGGGCACAGGAAGAGCTTGGAACTTTAGAAACTCAGATAATGAGGGAAGAGGAAAGGCTTGCAAGGATAGAAGCTGAATTGATTCAACTTCGCAGGCAGCGTTCCATTTTATTTAGCGCACAGTCAGCATTTGAACTTGGCGAAGAACTTTATTCCACAGGTTCTATTGTTTGGGCAAGAGATGCTTTTGTTTCAGTAGTAGAAAATTTTTCAGACTCTGACTATTACGATGCTGCACTGTTCAGACTTGAATTGATTTCTTTTGAGTTACAAAATTATGAAAATACAGTTACTTATTTCAATGAACTAAGAGCGGTTTCACCTGGTTTTGAATATGCGGACATTTCTGTAATTGTTGGCGGTCTTGCTAAGTATCATATGGGTGAATTTGAAGAATCTCGTACAACACTTCAGCAGATTGCTGCTTCTAGCGAGCAGTCTTCACTTGCAGCGTATCTTATTGCTGTTACTTATGTTGCTCAGGATAATACACATGCAGCTATAACTGAATTACAAAAAGTAATAGATAATGCAAGTAGAAGTGAAACTGGAATTGCTGACCGAGCAAGAATAGCTATTGCCCAGATTTATGTTGATGAAGAAGACCTAGATCGAGCAGTTGATGAGTACCGAAGAGTTTCTCCTTTCAGTGCTTATTATGATGTTGCAATGCTCGGCCTTACTTGGACATATATGCGTCAGGAAGAATACCAGGATGCATATAATCTTGCAGAAAAAGTTCTAGATGAAATTCCAGGAACCGAGTTGTTCAGTGAATTTGAATTAGCCATGGCAAATTGTGCCCTTGGTGCTCAGGATATTGATATCGCTATTACTATGTATAGGCAACTTATGTCTGACTATGGGGCAGGTGATAATTTATACGATACTTTCCGATCAGGAGAGGATGTAGAAAATCAATATGATTCTGAACGTGAGCGGCTTGATAGAATACGATTAGGACTTACTGAGTTAAAAGAAGAAGCTTATATGCAGGGCGATATGGAGCTTGTTGCTCTTATCGAAGCGGAAGAAGCTTCTCTTCGTTCTCTTTTTGTTGATATTTCTGGATTTGAAGCAACCCTTTCTATGCCGGTGGGTATGGATTCTGAAACTATGCAACAGCAGATGAATAATCTCATTTCAGCTTCTCGTGCAAGTTCTGAGCGATTGGCACTTGAAATAGAAAATACTCAGACTGTTGCTGATAATGCAGGTAGTGAAGCAGACAGGCAAGATCTGTTGCTTCTGGAAGCAGAGGTATCTAGAATTCGTCTTGCACTGCAGGATCTTGCCAGTAAAATGGACTCAGGTATGGCAGCTGATCATGATTGGATGCAGGAAACTCAGTATGGAATAGCAATAGCGACTTTTATTGAAAGAGAGCTAAAGAGAGATTCTTTAACTTATCTAGGTGCGTATTACAATGCCAGAATTGCTGCACTCTATGTCGAGGGAGATACAGTTCGCGCGGAAGCACTTAGTACACTCAGGCGTGAGGAAACTAGTGCCCTTGGACGAAGGATTGATGAATCTGGTATAGCGTGTGCCACTTATTTCGAAGAATACCTTGCTCATTATCCCGAGAGCAGATTCACTGCTGATATTTATGTAAGACTTGCTCAGCTTTATTATGAGATAGATAAAAACACTCTGATTGATCTCCGAGAGTTAGCCGGCGGACAAGATTATATTCCTGCAGATTACTCTCGTACTATTAACCTTTACCAAAGGGTTTTGAATCAGTATCCCAATAGTGAAGTAGAAGATATAGCGTTGTATTCTTTAGGATATGCTCTTAATGAAATGGGTGATCCTGATGGCTCAGTTGCCAGCTACAGACGACTTCTTGCTGAATTCCCAAACAGTTTACTGGCTCCGGAAACATACCTAAGAACCGGTGATTTTTACTTCGAAGCTTTTCAATACGATAGTGCTTATTTCTTTTACAACCAGATTCTTGATTATCCTGAATCCAATTCGACCCACTATCAATTTGGCATCTACAAACTCGGATGGACTGCCTATTTAATCAATGAGTACGAACACTCGATAGCTCTTTTCGGTTATCTTATACGAGACAGTCAAAGAATGGATGATCTAGGCCTTACGCGTATGACTGATATGGTGTCTGAGGCTGTTGAATATCTTGCACATGATTTTATGGAACAAAATATTGGGCCACCTGTTTTATTAGCTACGAATTTTCTTGATGCTTTTGGGAACGAACAAGTATCTATTGATGTTCTTACTCAGATGGGTGATTCATATATTGAACAGGCTTACTGGCTTGAGTCCATTGAGGCTTATCAGGCTCTGCTTCAAAGAGATCCTTTTAATCAAATCGCACCGTTTATACAATCTCGAATTGCCGTTGCATACGAAGGTGTGGGCGATTATGCCAGTGCCACCCTTGCTCGCGAGCAACTCGTTGAGCGCTACGGCGCGCAAAGTGAATGGGCAACCATGTCTGGGGATTCAAGTCTATTTGCAGAAGTTGATTCTATTAGGGCTTCAGCGCTTGAAACTTCAATTGGGTATTACGGAGGTTTAATAGAAGCAGCTGGTGATGATACGCAACTGGCAGCTCAGAGTTATAGTGTTCTTATAGAAAAAATAGAACTATATCTTGACGAGTATAGCGATTCAAGACAAGCATACGACTTACGCTTTCTATTAGGTGATTCTTATTACAATACAGGTAATCTCATGAAAGCTGGTGATGTATACCTGCAGGTCGTGTATGACAGCACTTCGGCTCAGAGTAGGGAAAGTGCTGTAGGTAATGCGTTCAGTGCATATGGACAGGCTTATGACCAGGTTGGCTCTGACAGTCTTTTCCTCAGGGAGAAAATGCATGAGATAAGTACTTACTACGCAGACAATTTCCCATCAGGTGATTTTGTCGCACAGTTCTTGTTCAATGATGCTGGAAGTCATTATAATGCAGAGGATTATGCCACGGCAAGAGTTTCATATACTAGAATTTATAATGAATACCCCAGTTCCGAATATACAGCTCGCTCTGCTCGTTTCCTTGCTTCTGCATACGAAGCTGAGCAACAGTTCTCTGACGCAGAGCTATGGTATGGTCGTGCTGCCGATGTGGCAGCTGTTACAGGCGAAGAGTTGGATGGTGATATGTTAGCACTTGCTGCCGCAGTTTCTTACATGGATGCAGACGCACTTGCTCAGTCCGAAGACCCAGCTGCTCTAATTATAGCAGCAGCCAGATTTGAGGAATCAGCAAAAGCACACCCAGGTACTGAAGTGGCTCCAATATCATTCTATGATGCAGGAGAAACGTATGCAAAAGCAGGGGATATAACTAATGCTATTAGAGTATTTACAGAACTTGCTAATACTTATCCGGAAACCCCACAGGCTCCTGAGGGTCTCATGCGTGCAGCGTTCCTAGCAAGAGAATCAGAACACTTTATTTTGGCAGGTGATACATATTTAGAAGCATATACCCGGTTCCCAAGTGCTGAAAATATGCATACTGCTTTATATAGTGCTGCAGTATCTTATGAAGATGGTGGCGCTGAAGGTTTGGCAATCGGAGTTTATAACAGGATCATTGATGAACAAGCAGCTTCTCCTGAAACCATGGTTACTGCACTTCAAAAAACAGGAGATTATCTTTATAACTCTGGTGACTTCTTCGGAGCAAGAGAAAGGTATACAGCGTGTGTTGAAACTTTTGACATGTACCGAGAAGGTCCAGCCATTAATGCGGCAAAAAGCGCATTTCGTATTGGTGAAATAATTAGAAAATCTTTCGATGCAATGGTAGTAACAATGGATAATGTTGCTGAAAAAACTCAGCTCAAAGGTGAGGTTGAATCTTGGTACGGACAATCTTTAGGTTATAATGTAGATGTATGGTTTATGGCATCGTGCGCAAGGGCAGGCGAATTATACGAGGACTATGCAAATTCAGTTTCTAATATGGATCCACCAGCAGGGATGTCTGATGAAGCAATGGATGAATTTTACAATACATTGTATTTCCAGGTTTATGAACCAGAGATTCAGAAGGCTATTAACATTTATGTAATGGCGGTGGAAAAAGCTGTTTCTGCCAATGTAAGAAACGAATGGGTAACAGTTTCCGCAGACAATCTTGAATTGCTTGCCCCTGGCATGGTTTCTACACTTGGTTTGCCTGGTTATGAAATTGAAGTATTTGTACCCGACCCCATTGTTGAAGCTGGTTCTGATGGAACTGTAACTCAGGAAGATTCTGGTGAGCAATCATCACAAGATCCAGTAGTTGATGAGGCTAATACAGTTACAGAAGAGGAGCCCATAGTTGATGAAACCAATACAGTTACAGAAGAAGAGCCCATAGTTGATGAAACCAATACTGTTACAGAAGAAGATCCTGTAATTCCAGGGGAGGGTGGTCAGTGAAACTAATACTAGTCACGACTTTTTTAATTCTACTGAGTACTTCCTCTTTCGGGCAGGGTGCCTCTATGGAGGGTGGTCGGTTGATTCTAGAAGAGATAACAATTCAAGGTGAGTTGCGAGCTCCTCAGGCTTTGTTTCTTATGCTGAAATCAGTTCCAGATTTAAGTAATGTTTTGTTGGAAAGAAGCTTTCTTGAAGATGTTGTGAGACCAATTTACCCAGGAGCTTTTGCAACCGAAACTAGTTTTTCTTTAGCGGCAAGGGAATCGAATGCGATGCCCATGTATATTCGCTATGGAACTGTAGGTATATTAGGAAGCCTTAGCGCTTGGAAATATATAGAAGGAGATGAAAATACTGGAATGACTTTTGCTATAATGGCAGGACTGGATTTAGTAGGTAATTTGTTGTATGACTTAATAGGTCAATAAAGTATATCACGGTTTTAGAGAGGAGTCCTTAGATGGCTAAAAAAATGTTTCCTTTAATGCTAGCTCTTTTGATTTTTGTATTTTCTGGTTCTGTATTTGCACAGGATGCAGCAGATGGAACTGATACCACAACCGTTGCAGAAGGTGATTCGGCAGTTGTTACAGATTCTACTTTAGTTGATACAGCAGCAGTTGTTGACGATACAGAACTTGAAGACGAGATGGAAGCCACTGAAGAAGAAGCAGAAGAAGAAGTTAAACTCAGTTTCTTTGCAGCATTTGCTAAATTCTTCCGTGAAGGTGGAGCAGCAATGCCTTTCATTCTCTTCTTCTTTGCAGTTGGTTTGGTAATCTTTGTTGAAAGAATAATTTTCCTTTTTGGAACAGCAAGTGCAAAACCGGAAGCTTTAATGGCTAAGATCGCCTCTCTTATTCGTAAAGGAAGCATTGAAGGAGCTATTGCAGCCACTAGTGAAGAAAAATCGCCACTTTCCAAAATTGTCGAGGCTGCTTTAAGAAATTATAAAGGAACTGAGCGTGATATACAAAATGCCGTTGATGAAATGGCTCTTGCTGAACTTCCTAGAATAAACGCTAGAATTGGTTACCTTGGCATGCTTGCAAACGTTTCTACAATGGTAGGACTGTTGGGAACTATTTTCGGATTGATTGCAGCTTTCGCTGCGGTTGCAGCTGCCGATCCAGAGCAAAAAGGTGTCCTTCTTGCAAACGGTATTTCCATGGCAATGAATACAACTGCATTTGGTCTAATCGCCGCAATTCCAATGCTTGTAGCCCATTCAGTTCTAACAGCCAAAGCAGACAGCCTTGTTGATGACATAGATCGCTATAGCGTTATGGTTATGAATATGCTCGCACAGGCCAGAAGGGAAGCCTAATGGCAAAGGCAGCGTCCGGGCGAAGCAGAAAAATAAAACATGATCCGGAAATTGATCTTCTTCCGGTAATGAATTTATTCTGTTGTATAATCCCGTTCTTACTGTTCAGTGCTACATTTCTGGAAGTAGTTGTAATTGAAATGGCTTCCACTGAAGGTATTAGTAATAATGGAGCTGGTGCTACGGCTAACCTTATGCGTTCAGAGGAAGACAGATTGCAGCCTAAAATAATCATAACAGAGCAGGAAATGTTTATTGGTACAGTAGGTGGAACTATTCATGTAGGTTATGCTTTTGATTTAGATATGGATGGAGAAACTGTAGTTACTTTTCCTTGGGATTCTCTGTCAATTAAATTAACAGAAGCTCATGATTTTTTGTCTGAAACTTACCCGCAAATCGATTTTCATAAAATTACTGTTTTAACCGTTGAAGAAACGCGTTATGATAATATTATTAGCGCAATTGATATTGCGATTGCCACAGGTTTTGATCAACCAGGACTTCAAGTTGCACCAACTGCTTTAGTGAATTCTGCCATGGCTGGAGGTGGTAACTGATGGGAGCACCCTCTAAACGACATGTTCCGGTGATACTTGGTTCCGGAAAATCTATGGCTGTTTCGCGAGGTGGAGACAAAAAAGTAACACTAAATCTAACATCTATGATTGATATGTTTACAATTTTGCTCGTTTTTCTTTTGAAAAGCTACTCTGCTGATGGTCAGATGGTAACTGTTAGCGATCAGCTCGTTTTGCCTAAGGCAGAGATTGAGCAGAAGGTTGAACTTAAGTTGGAAATACAAGTCAATAATTCTGTAATTATTGTTGATGGAGACCCTGTGGTGACTGTAACTCCAGAACTTCTTAGTTCTGGAAACTCGATTCCCGTTCTTGTTACTAGACTTCGTGATCATTTGGAATACTCCAGACAATCTAGAGGTACACTTACTGAGGATGACATGAAAGTCAATATCCAGGGAGATGTGGGTATGCCGGCAATTCTTCTGCAACGCGTGATGGCAAGTTGCTCAGAAGCTGGTTATTCCGGGCAAAACCTGGCTGTGATTAAGCTCGTCCCCAGCGAAGGTGGTGAAAACTGATGGCAGACAATAAGAAAAAGATACTTGCAATTGCAGCCATGCGAGATGGTAAAGTTGTTACAAAATTGCTTCCTGGAGATAAAGCAATCACTATAGGAGCAGGATACAATAATAATATCTCGGTTGAAGCTCCTGGAATGCCTGATTCTATTGTACTGATAAAGCAAGTTCCAGATTCTGATACTTGGGATTTGACTTTAACAGATACAATGGATGCACAAATTACTTCTAGCAATGGCTCGAAGATGCAATTCAGCGATCTTAAAGGGCTGGGAATATTCAATACAGATGAAGATGGTAATTTTGTATTGAAGGTAAATTATGGAGACCAGGGTGTTGTTAATGCAGGACCATTTGTTGTTCATTTCGGTTTTATTGACCCTCCCAAAGTCGCAGCCAAAAAAACAGCTCCTAAAAAGAAAGTTGTTAAAAAGGTAGAAGAAGCTGTTGTTGTTCCTGATAAAAGAATGCTAAAGTTAAGTATTGAAGACTCGTCAGGTAGAAGAGATATTTTCCCTAATGCAGGCATTATGACAATTGGGCAGGCAGAGTACAATACTATCTCTGTCAAGAACAATAAATTGCCCAGAATACATACACTTCTTGAACCATCAGATAATAATAAATATATTCTCAGGCTTGTCCCTGAAATCAAAGGTGGGGTCGAGGTTAAAGGTAGTGTAATTCCTTTTTCAACCCTAATTGAACGAAACCTTTTAAAGCAGGAAAAACCGGGGGATCCTTTTATTTGGATTTTTGACAGAAATGTTTCTGGTGTTTTTACTTTAGCAAATACTGAAGTATTCTTTAGCTTTGCAGAGCCTCCAGCCGAATTTTTTAAACCAAAACCTAAGCCAGTTGTAAAAAAAGTAAAACTCAAACCTTCTGTTTACAATTGGAAAAGTTTTGCAGCAAGGCCGCATGAGTTACTTTCATTTAACTCTGAAAATTCGGAAAACGCACGATTTAAAATGTTTTTAGGAATTGGTCTAGCTGCTGCTCTTTTGATGGGTGCGGTTACCGATAGATTAATTGTGGTTGTTAAGGAATCAAAAACGCAGATGCTTAGAAATGCACCAAGCGCTAGAGCTGTTCAACTTGCAGAAACTCCTCCTGCTTCCGAAGCAGGAATGGGAGAGGAAATTGTAAGTGATGTGCCTGTAGCCGAAATTGCAAATACCGGTGGAGCCACATCTGGTGCTTCTGAAGCTCCTGCCGGCGGTGGAGCTGCAGAAGGAGCAAGCGCAGCGAATGATGTATTAAGTAGCATTGGTTTTGCTGCTTATGGTACAGGTTCTGCAGGTGGTGGTGCAGGTTTTATTGGTGATCTACAAAGTGCTGCTTCATCTGGAACAGGACTGGCCTCGGGGCAAAGCGGAGAAGCTTTGATTGCTGGTGCCGGCTCTGGTGGCTCTGGCGGTATTGGTGGCCTTGCCGGTGCCGGTGGTGGAGTTGCTGCTTCAGCAGGTACAGTTAGTGCTAGTGATATGCAGGCTGTACATCAGGCTGCTCAGGTCACATTCACTCCAAGTGCTCCTCAAGAGGCTCTTGATCTTGCAGGAAGAGATATGAGTTCCATTAGACGCAAAATTAATCAGATCAAAATGCGCGTGCAATCTGCTTATGAAGGTCTACTTAGGAATGATCCAGGTGCAAGTGGAACTATTACAATTAGTTTCTCTATCACACCAAGTGGTTCAGTTACAGGTGTTTCAGTCAGTTGCCCAGGGTCTTTAGCTGGGTTGCAGGGTTCAGTAACTGCTGCTGTCAATTCATTGAATTTTGGTTCTGCTCCTCAGCAGACCAGTAACATACCGGTATCAGTTCCGTTTAACTTGGTACCGCCTCAGTAGTAAAGAATAACTTGCAGGGAAGTTTTACTTCCCTGTGGTAATCTATAAAAAAGAGCCGCAGGACATCCTGCGGCTCTTTTTATAACTATTGAACTGGAACTAGTACATTCCGCCCATTCCACCCATACCGCCATCACCAGCTGGCATGGCTTTTTCAGGCTCTGGAATCTCTACGATAATTGCTTCTGTCGTAAGAAGAAGCCCAGCAATTGAACTAGCATTCTGAAGTGCACTTCTAGTCACTTTTGTTGGGTCTACAATTCCTGCTTCAAACATATCAACATATTCATTAGTTGCTACATTAAGTCCCATTGAGCTTTCCATACCACGAACTTTCTCTACGACTATAGCGCCTTCAAGTCCAGCATTGAAAACAAGCTGACGCAGAGGTGCAGAAAGTGAACGAAGAATAATGCTTGCTCCAACTTTTTCGTCACCCTGAAGCTCAAGAGCCTCTATAGCTTTTTCACAGCGAATAAGAGCAGTACCACCACCTGGTACTATTCCTTCTTCAACAGCAGCACGGGTTGCATGAAGAGCATCTTCAACTCTTGCTTTCTTTTCTTTCATTTCGGTTTCAGTTGCAGCACCTACGTTGATCCTGGCAACTCCACCTGCGAGTTTGGCAAGTCTTTCCTGAAGTTTTTCGCGATCGTAATCACTTGTAGTATCTTCAATCTGACGACGAATCTGAGTAACACGGCCTTTAATATCGTCTGTACTTCCGCCACCCTCGATAATAGTAGTATTGTCTTTATCGATTTTTACAATGCCGCAAGTTCCTAGATCATCAATGGTAACGCTTTCAAGTTTGATTCCAAGGTCTTCAGTTACAGAGCGGCCACCTGTAAGAATGGCGATGTCTTCAAGCATTGCTTTGCGACGATCTCCATATCCAGGAGCTTTTACAGCAGCAATCTGAAGCATACCACGAACTTTATTTACAACAAGCGTTGCAAGAGCTTCACCTTCGATGTCTTCAGCAATAATAAGAAGTGGGCGACCCTGCTGGGCTACCTTTTCAAGTACTGGAAGAAGATCTTTTACATTGCTGATTTTTTTCTCGTAGATGAGAATAAATGGCTTTTCAAGAACAACTTGCATTGTTTCAGGATCAGTCACGAAGTAAGGACTAAGATAACCACGGTCGAACTGCATGCCCTCAACAACATCAAGAGTTGTCTCCATGGATTTGGCTTCTTCAACGCTGATTGTGCCGTCTTTGCCAACTTTTTCCATTGCATCACCAATGATTAATCCGATTTCAGGGTCATTGTTTGCACTGATGGTAGCAACCTGCTGGATCTCTTCTTTTCCACGAACTTCTTTGCTAATTGTTTTAAGGTCTGTGATAACTGCTGTTACAGCAGCATCGATTCCTCGTTTAAGTGCCATAGGGCTTGCACCAGCTGTGACATTTCTGAGGCCTTCACGATAAATGGATTCTGCAAGAAGGGTTGCTGTTGTGGTTCCGTCACCGGCAACATCACTTGTTTTACTGGCAACTTCGCGAATAAGCTGTGCACCAATATTTTCGAACTTATCTGGAAGTTCAATTTCCTTGGCAACAGTAACGCCATCTTTGGTTATTGTTGGGCTGCCCCATTTTTTCTCAATGAGAACATTACGGCCCTTTGGGCCCAGTGTAATTTTTACAGCTCTTGAAAGCTGCTCTACACCGGAAAGAATGGCGTGTCTGGCATCCTGATTAAATTTAAGTTCTTTGCCTGGCATTATAATTTCTCCTTAATTTTCTATTACAGCGAGAATATCATCTTCGCGGATGATTACTAGGTCTTCGCCGTTGACTTTAACCTCTGTACCAGAGTATTTACCTATAAGAATCATATCTCCTACTTTAACCACTGGAGCTACGAATTCACCGGAATCATTACGCCTTCCCTGGCCTACAGCAACAACGGTTCCTTCAAGTGGTTTTTCTTTTGCAGTATCAGGGATAACTATTCCACCCATAACAACTTCTTTTGCCTCTTCACGACGAACAATAATTCTGTCGAATAGCGGTCTTACTTTCAATTCAGCCACGTGTTTCTCCTTTCAAAGAGAATTGTTTAGTAAACGTTGAACTTTTGTTAAAAGCAATATCTGTGCCAATTGAATTTTACAAGGCTAAAAAAGATGCAATATGTTGCAGCGTAAAGACAAATGTTCAAGGAGTATTTCTTAGGACAAGTGAGGTAATTTGCATAATTAGATGTGTGTGCCAGTTTGACGCATAAGTAAAGTCGTGTATGGATTCTCAGTTTAATATATTCCAGCATCATGATTATTTTGAATACATAAACTGGGAGGTGGCAATGTCCACGAAAATAATAATTGGTATCAACGGATCAAATCTGTCTCAGGTAAGGCATATTATTAATGGTGCCTCGTATGAGTTGAGCACGGAAGCAGTTAGCGCCATAAAAACAGCTAGATGTAAAATTGAGAAGCTTCTAAATTCAGGAAAACCAATCTATGGAGTTAACACAGGATTTGGCAGACTTGCTAGTACAGTAGTTAGTAGTGATGAATTGGGACTACTTCAACGGAATCTTTTGTTAAGTCACGCATGTAGTACAGGTAGATTGTTTAGTCCTCAAATCGTTCGAATTATGATTTTCTTGCGGGTGGTATCCCTTGCTAGAGGACGTAGTGGAATCAGGCTAGAAACTGTTAATGCTTTGGTAAAACTTGGAAATAGTTCTTTTATGCCAGCGGTTCCTTCCCAAGGATCTCTTGGAGCCTCCGGTGATCTTGCTCCTTTATCACACATGTGTTTACCGATTTTAGGTGAGGGAGAGTGTATTGATCAGTATGGGCAAAGCTTTACAGGGGCAGAGGTTCTTAAGAAAATAGGAATCACAGCAGTAGAGCTAGAAGCAAAAGAAGGATTGGCACTTATTAATGGTACGCAGGCAATGACAGCACTTTTGTGTTCCGCAGTACTGGATTCTCAGCGATTAATGGATGCAGCAGATGCAACAGCAGCCATAACTCTAGAGGCATTGCTTGGTACTGACGCTGCACTTGACCCTGAGCTTATCGGTCTACGTCCGCATCCAGGAGCTTTAGAGTCAGCTGTATTTATTGGAAAACATTTACAGGATTCAGAAATTCTTCATAGTCATCCTTCGTGTGGAAAGGTTCAAGATGCATATTCACTAAGGTGCACACCTCAGGTTCATGGAGCATCAAGGGACGCCTTGAAGTACATAAAAACTACTTTGGAAAGGGAATTG
The DNA here is from genome assembly GCA_029938555.1 of Candidatus Sabulitectum sp. Lineage (GTDB taxonomy): Bacteria > Fermentibacterota > Fermentibacteria > Fermentibacterales > JCC-6 > Sabulitectum. Next base: position 54,722 of record JAOZUR010000009.1, read on the forward strand.
CAGGCTGTTACAGATAATCCTCTTCTTATGGAAGATGGCCGTGCTGTCAGTGGTGGAAATTTTCATGGGCAACCATTGGCCCTTGCTGCCGATCATTTAAAAATAACAGTTGCAGAACTGGCAAATATTTCTGAAAGAAGAACCGAGCGACTTCTTAATCCAGATCTTAGTGGTCTTCCTGCATTTCTTTCTCCAGCACCTGGTACTAATTCAGGATTGATGATAGCTCAGTATACTTCTGCTTCATTAGTAAGTGAGAACAAAGTTCTTGCACATCCGGCAAGTGTAGATAGCATTTCCGTTAGCGGTTGCCAGGAAGATCATGTTAGCATGGGTACAACAGCAGCAAGGCAAGCCATGGAAATTGTTCGCAATAGCTGTCATGTTCTGGCAACAGAGCTTGTTTCTGCTGTGCAAGCACATAGATTATTAAATAGAGGTAAAATGGGAATAGGTACCCAAAGAACATTTAACACTGTAGCTTCGGTTTTCCCACCTTTAGACAAAGACAGACAGTTTGTTGGAGATATTGAAGCAGTTGCCTGCTTGATCAGAGAAGGAAACATCTGTTAAGACACAAAAGAATGAATAGTTCAATCAGTAAAGCCCTGGATCCCTTGCAGGTGAAGGGGCAGCGCCTATTCCTTCTTCGCCAAAGCCCATTTCTTCCAGTTCCTGTTCAATTTTTTCAGGATCCTCGCCGTTTTCAAGTCTTCCAAGTGCATGTTCCAGTTCAGGTCCCAGATCCTCACCCATTTCATCTGCCATTTTACGAACAGCTCTTGCCATTGACTTGGGATCATTCTCGTTAATGTCTGCCATATCAGATGCCATATCTTCGTCAGAAGTGGATTTTGAAGAAGTGGTTGAAAACTGACTCATGATTCGTTCAAGATCACTAGTATTACACTTAGGGCAGGAAAGGTCCTGAGATTTTCTGTTACCTCTCATAAGAAACTGATATATTGTATCACATGTTGTGCAGTAGTACTCATAAATTGGCATTTGTGCCTCCTGTGTTAATAAAACGGCTAAAAACACCACCACCCATGGGAATTGCTGTGGCTCTTGATACCACAGGACATTTCACAACAAATGAATGAAAAATCCTTGTATCATCCAATCCCCATAATCCTTCAAAATTTCCCTGGCCTTTAGCTAAAATTACATCAGCAGATTCAAATACTTCCTTTGCTTTACCATATAACATATCTGGAATAACTGCAGGAATATCAATGCCAGAGGAAATTAACTCGGCTACCTTATTTAATCCCGCCATTTCGGCATCTTCAATCAGAGCATCATTCATTACAGGTAAATCTCTTGTCATGTAGTATTTTTTTCCTTGAAAGGATGTTAAATCAAGAAACAGTCTGTCCATTACAGTTTCTCCTGCATTATCTCCAATTACAAGAAGGGTGTTTGCTTTTTTTAGAGAATTCAGAAAAATTATTCGTTCATCCAGAGCAAGAGGAGCTGAAAGAGTTTTTAGTAATTCGTCAGCTTGGGGCAGGGGATTGCCCTGTCCCACATCAATAAGATTACACCATGTGGCTGCGGTTAGAGCAGGTAATTCAGGGGAGTCAGTAGCTAAAAAAAGGTTTCTAAGTACCAAGTAGTGGTTTAGCATCTGTTTAGTAAAATAAATTTTTTCATTTAAAAAAATATCATTACCATTAAGTGATATTTTCCGGAGTAATTTCCAAGATTCTGAACCTGCCAGTGGAGGGGTACATCCCAATTTAAGGTATTTTTCCACCAAAGATATGAAGGTGTTAAACTCGTTATCTGATAGTCCTGCTTTTTTAACAAAATCTTTAAAGCCTCGCCTGAAACAGCTGAAGCACTCAATGTCGGGGCTAAGAGCCAAGAATTGCTTTTTCTATAAACATTTTGTGAATTCTTGTATCATCAGTTAGTTCTGGATGAAAACTACTTAACCAGATGTTTCCACATCGTAAGAAAACAACACCTTCCTGGACAGAACACAATATTTCAGTGGATTCTGAAAGTGGGTGCAGTAGTGGGGCTCGAATAAAAATACCAGGAAATGGTTCTTTTAAACCTTTGATAATTAGATCTTCTTGAAAACTTGCTAGTTGCCTGCCAAAACTATTTCTTTCAGCTCTTACAGGAGCTAGATCAAGACTGGGCTGATTAACAATATGTTCTTTTTCAGAGATTTCATGTGATAAAAGAATTGAACCGGCACAGGTTCCCCATATAGGAAGACCTGTGCCGGAAAGATTTTGAATTGGAGTAACTAGATCCCATCTTATCAATAGTTTAATTAATGCTGTTGATTCTCCGCCGGGGATAACAAGGGCATTGATATCATTAAGATGCTCCGGTCGGCGTACTTCTACTGTTTTGCAATCAATAGAATTAAGCATGTTTATATGCTCAGAGACGCCTCCTTGAAGAGCAAGTACTCCAACATAAGGTTTCAATTTTTACCAGCCTCTGTTTGCCATTTTTTCATTTAGTGGAATGTCAGAGATGTTTATGCCAACCATTGCTTCACCTAATCCCGCACTAACTCTGGCAATAACTTCAGCTTTGTCAAATTGACTGACTGCTTCCACAATTGCTTTTGCTCTTATTGCTGGATTACCGCTTTTGAAAATGCCACTACCAACAAAAACACCATCAAGACCAAGTTGCATCATAAGAGCAGCATCGGCAGGTGTGGCGATTCCGCCAGCTGCAAAGTTAACCACAGGAAGTTTGCCATTTTCATGTACATATTTTACAAGTTCGTATGGCGCACCCATTACTTTAGAAATAGACATGAGTTCCTCAAAAGGTGTTGCTTGAAGTCTTCTAATTTCACCAAGAACAGATCGAGCATGGCGAACCGCCTCAACAACATTTCCTGTGCCTGCTTCGCCTTTTGTACGAATCATTGCAGCGCCTTCTGCTATTCTTCTTAAAGCTTCCTCTAGCACAGTAGCACCACAAACAAATGGTACTTTGTAGTTCCACTTATTCACATGATTTGCTTCATCAGCAGGAGTCAGAACCTCTGATTCATCAATGAAGTCAACTTCCAGTGCTTGAAGCACCTGAGCTTCTACAAAATGACCAATACGGCATTTAGCCATTACTGGAATAGTAACTGCTGCTTGAATACCCTTGATCATGTCAGGGTCAGACATTCTTGCAACGCCACCTTGTGCTCTGATATCTGCTGGAACTCTTTCCAGCGCCATGACTGCAACTGCTCCTGCTTCTTCAGCAATTATTGCCTGTTCAGCATTAACAACATCCATAATCACGCCACCCTTAAGCATTTGAGCGTGACCTGTTTTTACATTCCAAGTGCCATCATCGCGAATAAAACTCATAAGATTACCTCGTGGATTGAACGGACTCAAGAAATTCTTCGCCACATGTTTCCCATCTGGCAAAAGTAGTTAATAGATTATTCTCGGAACTGGAAAAACTTGACGAACCAATAGCCATTTGAAAGATGATAATACAATCAGCAGAAGACTTTAAATAGTTGGACCAGCACGAGTCTACCTGCGCAGGAAGAGTCTCAACATTGCACAGTTTTGCATTTTGAAATGCTTTTTCTGCCCGTAGAACAGCAGTTCCAGCAGTAAATAGACCTGTGGCGTCGGTTCTTTGGCCTTCTGAGATGTTTACCCATGCATCCATCAACCCAGCTATTTCTCGGTCAAGCGTACTGAAATCTTCAGTGCTCAGTCGTTGTGAAAAAGCAAGGGAAAGACAGATAAAAATCACTAGTATTAAATTTTTCATACAGATAATATACTATAGAATTGCCAGCACAGGAAGGCGTTTACACTAAGTCTTTTGTGTGGTATTATGTGGGGTATCAAAAAATACTTTTTCATGATGGAGGATTCTTGAAGTCTACTTTTCTTCTTTTATTTGTTGTCAATCTAGTGGCAACAGGCACTGTTGTAGATGATTGTTTAAGTAGAGGGTTACCAGTCAATTCAGCCATACTATCGGAAGATTTGTTTACTGTGGAAATGAATGGAAGCCTTGCTGAAGGTGATTCTTTACTGAAACACTATGGCGGTGTATTTTTCTTATTAGCAGACAGCATATCCACTGGATGGTCCGTTGTAGGGCTTCAGGTTAACATTTCTGATGCTTCTTTAATTCTTTTTAAAGAGGATGTTTTCAATGCTGTTGAACGAATGCAACAGGGTCTTTCCGATGAAGTTCTTGCAGGGTGGATTCTTGAGCATACTTGGGTTACAAGCGATTAATTTTATAATCCACCTTTTCCAAAGAGCACAACTGGGATTGTTTTCATAAGTAGACGAAAGTCCAGCGAGTGCGAAGAATCGATTGTGTAAAGAAAATCAAGGAATTGAGACGCATCAAAAGGAAGTCTGCTTCTACCAAAAACCTGCCAGATTCCTGTTATACCCAGTTTAGCAACAAATCTTCTTCTTTGTAAACTGTTGCCATATCACACTTTAAAACATTAATTAGCTGTAGGGTTTTGCAATGTAAGTTTTTCGTATTATTTTTTCTAATGAGAATCATACTTGAGACGAGGGATTAATTTTATAATCCACCTTTTCCAAAGAGCACAACTGGGATTGTTTTCATAAGTAGACGAAAGTCCAGCGAGTGCGAAGAATCGATTGTGTAAAGAAAATCAAGGAATTGAGACGCATCAAAAGGAAGTCTGCTTCTACCAAAAACCTGCCAGATTCCTGTTAGACCTGGTTTAACAAGAAATCTTCTTCTTTGCCAACCGCTGTAGTGCTCAAGCTCGTATACAATACATGGTCTCGGGCCAACTATTGCCATGTCTCCTTTTAAAACATTAACTAACTGTGGCAGTTCGTCAATAGAAGTCTTTCTAATAATTCTTCCAATGTTAGTTACTCTTGATGTTTGATCTAGTTTGAAAGTTTTAGTGTCTCCATTTGCTGTTTTACCGTTGGCGTAGTCTTTGAAGTATTTTTTGTGATCTTCTTTGTTTGTTGTACCTTCTTTCATTGATCTAAATTTTAGAAAGCCAAAAGATTTTTGATTTAATCCTACCCGTTGTTGCCGAAACAGAATGCTACCTTTACTTGAAAGGCTTACAGCGATTGCTGTGGCCAGAAAAATAGGAGAAAGCAGAATTATGCAAAAGAGAGCGAAACAAAAATCTGTAATTTTTCTTAACGAAATCTCTATTGGTCTTTTTCCTTTTTTTAAGAAAGTAAGGGCACCATAATCACTTAAGCTGAACCACGGGTCAAAATACCCAAGATCAAGAATACCTGGAGCGTAAATAACAAAAGGAATGCCTGCATCATTTAGTTTTATGCAACATTCAGCTATACAGTTATAATCATGCCTCTGATCGAAAAGGATAACCGTTCCACTACAGCTTTTGATTTTCATTTCATTAATCACTGAAACTACAATTTCTTCCGGGTCGGTAGAAAGAGTAACTGGCCACTGAATAACTCTTTGGCCTGCAGAATAGATCACAGAGCTATGAAATAATGAAGTTATGTTTCTACTTCTGGCTGGGTTTCCAGCAATAAGAAGATTAGATCTTGAACTTCGTTTTCCGCTATACAGAGACTTGAAGAAGTTTGGAAGATAGATAAGTTTTATCAGTGAAGTCAGCAGGAGCCAAATGAACATATTAAATACTATCACAAAGCGACTATCAATGAAAAGAAGTCTTGTTTCTTTAAATAAGAAAACCATAAGCATGAAAGAACCAGTGACAATAAAGGTCATTCTGACAATTCTATAAAGCAACATGGATCTGTTCAATGTAGTTCTAACTGAGTAAAGGTTTTCCATAACAGAAATCACATAATAACCCAACATAAAAAACAATGCTGTGCCTAGAAATTCAGTTGTGTGAACTCCGGAAAAATCACGGAATCTAATTAGAATTGCCAAAGCAAGAGAGCAGACAACGGTGAAAGCATCTGCTATCACCGCTGCCATATAATATCTTGAGTTCAGAGAAAGCGTTCTAGATGTGGGCACTTCTAGCCTTTCTGGTAAAATTCTTTTATGCCATCTGCAACTTCTATCTGCTGTGCTTCTGTAAGCTCAGGGAACATTGGTAAAGTCATGTTTTCATAAGCATTTTTTTCGCAGACAGGGAAGTCGCCTTTGGAGTATCCAAGGTAACTATAAGCCTTTTGGGTATGGAGTGGTTCTGGGTAGTGAAGCCCAGCGCCGATCTGTTTTTCTGCCAGGAAATCTCTTAGCTTATCTCTTACTGGGGTATGTAGAGCATAAAGGTGGAATACATGTCTTGTATCTTCGGCAACCACTGGAAGATCTACAGGAAGACCAGCCAGCAGGGAGTTGTATCTTGAAGCGGCAGCTATTCTGTTGTTGTTCCATTCGTGGATGTATTTTGTTTTAATTCCAAGAACGGCACCCTGAAAAGCACTCATTCTATAGTTATGACCTATGAAGTTGTAGTAGTATTTTTCTTGTGAACCATGATCGCGCAAGGTTCTCATTCTGGCTGCTATCTCATCATTGTCTGTGGTTATAGCACCACCTTCGCCGTATGCTCCCATGTTTTTTCCAGGGTAGAAGCTGAAACTGGCAACATCTCCGAAACTACCAGTTTTCTGTCCGAATCTAGAGCCGTCGTGTGACTGTGCAGCATCTTCATAAAGAAACAGCCCGTACTTGTCGGCCACTTCCTGAAGAGCTTTGTAATCTGCTGGTTGCCCATAAAGATCTACTCCGACTATGCCTTTTATAACAGCGCCTGTTTTGGGATCCACAGGTTTGCCTGTTGAAGAACAGCTAGCAAGAAATTCTTCTGTTTTTTCTGGGCAAAGGTTCCATGTGATTGGATCAGCGTCTACAAATACAGGTACATGCCCAGCGAGAACTATTCCTTCTGCTGTTGCTGTGAATGTATTAGGAGGTGTAATTAGACCGCTTCCAGCTGGAAGGTCTGTGGCCCAGATCATTCCGTGAACAGCAGCAGTTCCACTGGACAGTGCAACACAATGTTTTACACCACAGAGACTGGCAAATTTTTCTTCGAAGTTTTTTACTTTTGGTCCAAGGACATAATAACAGGTTTCTAGTACATCGTCTATTTCTGGTTTAACTTCGTCTTTGATTTGAAGGTACTGAGCCTTCAGGTCAAGAAATGGTACTGCCATTGTTGTATACCTTTCATTAATTGGTAGTCATTAAATTCTGCATAAAATAGTTCCACCGATAATATAGTATTTATTGCACTTATCAAACAGAGATTAAAACACCAGCTACAATGGCCATGAATACCCCAATGATGTTTAAGGTTGAAAGATTTTCCTTTAAAAAGAAAACACCAAAAACAACTGCGAATACAGGATAAAGAGCGGTAAGAGCCGTTGATGTGCTTATGGGTCCACATGATACAGCTTTCTGGAATAAAATAAGAGCTAGGCCACCTAGTACGCCTGCCATACCAGCAACCAAGAATCCTGAAAGGCTAACTGTTTTTAGATTTTCACCAAGAGCAAAAAACAGAACTGTCACAGTTATAACTGAAAAAAGGGTATAAATAAAGATAGAAGGCCAGTGCCCCATTTTAGTTGATGCTATTTTTACCAGTACCGCCCATACACCCCATAGAACAGTTGCTCCAAGGCTATACATTATGTGTTTTTGCATACTTCTCCTATTTGAAATTTAAAGGAAAATATAATACCTTCCTGCAAACAGTTATTACTTCATCTGCATCTGTAGCAAAAAATCAAAACTGAGTGGTTTAGATTACTTTTTGAGTGAGATGATTTAGTAATCCACGGTCTTCTAAGGTGTTGATTTTTACCTGTATAAGTGGTATTATTAAAAGCTCTAAATTAGGTTAATAATTTAGAATAATATGCTATTGGGGGACAATGCAAATACTGGATAATATCAATT
>JAOZUR010000010.1 GCA_029938555.1 Candidatus Sabulitectum sp.
CTTCCGCAATTTTTCTACCCATAATTTTCTTCTGAAGACCATTTACTTTCGTAACTGCTTCAAGAATGTCGAGATGATAACCAAACTTGTCTGAAGTGTGTCTCAGGGCTCTTACATCTTTGGGGAAACAACTACCACCGAACCCTACACCAGGGAAAATAAAGTGAGGTCCAATTCTAGTATCACTTCCAATGCCTTTGCGAATGTCTTTAATATCTGCACCTACCACATCACACAAGTTTGCTATTTCATTCATGAAACTGATTTTTGTGGCAAGAAGGCTATTTGCAACATACTTGGTAAGTTCAGCAGATTTGTTGCTCATGATGTATATAGGGTTGTTTGTCCGCACAAATGGAGAATAAAGTTCACGCATTACCTCAGCCACATCTTCACTATCAGTTCCAACAACAACTCTGTCAGGTTTCATAAAGTCATCAATTGCAGCGCCCTCTTTTAAAAACTCAGGGTTACTGACAATATCAACTCTAAAATCAGTGTATTTTTGTACTTCTGTTTTCACCTGTTCTGACGTGCCCACAGGAACAGTGCTTTTATTGATAACAATTTTACGATCATTCATGGCTTTGCCAATATCAGCAGCAACAGAAAGAACATGTTGCAGATCTGCACTGCCATCCTCACCAGGAGGGGTACCAACAGCAATGAAAATAATACTGCTCTGCTTAACTGCTATGGCTGTATCTGTAGAGAAAGAAAGCCTTTGTTCTTTCACATTTCTATCGATAAGAACATCAAGACCAGGTTCATAAATTGGTAATTTGCCTTTTTTTAAACCTTCGATTTTTTTCTGGTCATTATCAACACAAACAATTGTATTTCCCATTTCAGCAAGACATGCTGCTGCTACCAGTCCAACATACCCGCTTCCAACAACTGCTATTTTCATCAAAAATCTCCTCTATATAAGGGAAAATGATACTATAATACGCTATTTTTTATATTACTTGAACGGTGAGAATATGAAATATTTGTCTCTTTGTAAAGTATCAGTATCAATGTTATATAAGAAATCTGCTTTCACCTTCTCTTCTTGTGATATTTTGTTTGTCCAAAACCTCCGCCCACATAAGAGTAATTTTCCTTGATACACCCAATGATTCACGCAGTTCTCCTAGTCGAAATTTATTATTTCCAAAATGTTCATGAATAACTTTTGTTACATTTTTAACCGAATCACAGGTAGATATCAAGTTTTCTGTCAAATAAAACAACATATTTCTTTGAATAAGTGCTTCAATATCTTCCATTCTTCTACCTTGTGCCGGTATTTTATAACCTTGCAAACCGGCCTTCCTAACATCAGAAAGAATAAATTCAGCAAGTTTTGCAACATCTCCAACCATCTGCTCTGGGAAATCACTTAAACAAAGAAAATCCCCTCTTTTTTCAACTTTTCCTGCTTGATATAATCTGGCAAGAGAAAATCGAACAGTCCACACAGCTGTATCAGCGGGCAATTTTCTTGCAAGATATGCCGATGGAAGCCCGGGGCTCAAAGGTACATTCCGATGGATTGTACCAATACTTCCCAAAATTTTTCGCTCAATAGTCAGCACCTGAGCGGTAATAATCAATCTTTGGTTTTTACCTTCACCAGAAACTAAGATTCTTTCCTGTTTTACAAGCGAATCCACAGCTTTTTCAAGCTCCACAGGTTCAGCACCTGTCTTTTTAATAAAAACATCTGCTTCTACAAAAAAACCAGCAGCTTCCTCCATAGTTTCAAACAAAAGATCCTCTAGATCTCCGTGTGAAAGAAGATCTAGATGTGATAATCTTGCCTGTCTAAATCTAGATCTTACTTTCTGGGTACCGGTATCAAGAATAATTCCCCCACCTATGGTTTCCACAGGGCTATATCTTCTAATAACAAATCTATCACCAGGCATGGCAACAACAGGGTGTTCCAGCTGAAAATGAACATAACCGGTCTCTCCACGAGGCAAGGTTTTTCCCTCTACTGGAATTGCTCTTGCCATTACCTCGGAAGTTCCAACATGAAACCTGACTCTTTGCCGCAAAATTAGGTCAACATTTCTTTGGAGCATTGTACAAGAAGTGTCAAGGCTGTTAAGGCTTTTCAAAAAACCGATTTCACCAACAACACTTCCACGATGTACATCCTGTTTACTCACTCCTGTTAAGTTAAGTGCAATCCTATCTCCAGCTTCACCTTTAGTTGCATGTCTATGCTCGTTCACACCCATTTCTCTTATTCGAAATGTTTTTCCTACAGGCTGAATTTCAACTGTATCTCCTGCATTTACTTGCCCAGAAAGACCTGTTCCACAAACAATGGTTCCAAATCCTTTTAATGAAAAGATTCTATCAACAGGCATTCTAAATCTTCCCTGTGAGCTTTTCCTTTCCACTGAAGCAGCCATGTCTAAAAGAGCAGTTTTTAATGAATCAAGACCAAACCCTGTTTTAGCAGAAACGCGAAAGATAGGCGCATTTTCAGCAGGTGTATTTTCTAAAGCCTCTCTAACCTCTTCCTCTGCCAGTTCAATCAAATCATCATCAACAAGGTCACACTTAGACAATGCAACAATTCCCCTGTTTACTTCCAGAATTCTCAGAATATCAAGATGTTCCCGTGTTTGTGGCATAACACCTTCATCTGCCGAAACCACTAGAAGAAAACTATCAACAGTGGAAACCCCGGCAACCATGGTTTTTATAAATTTCTCATGGCCAGGTACATCAATAAATGAAACTGTACTGCCATCTTCCATATCAAGGAAAACATAACCTAGTTCAATTGTAATTCCCCTGGCTTTTTCTTCTTTAAGCCTGTCAGGGTCAACTCCAGTAAGAGCCAACATAAGACTGCTTTTTCCATGATCAATATGGCCGGCTGTTCCAATTATTACCCCCATAATTCATTCAACCTTAGATTAATAAGTGAGGCAAGTTCTATATCCTGTTTTTCAGTCACTGCTCTCAGGTCAAACTTTATTTTTCCATCATCTATTCGAGCTGCCACTGCAGGACTAGAAAGCCGAAGTTTTTTTAACAGTAACTGAGCATCCGGGCAATCAAGTGATAATCCAGCAGATGGTATTGCATAATCCGGAAGACTGCCACTTCCAACATAACTGTTCATTTCCTCCACACTAACAATACATTCTGAAGGAAGATGAATAGAATTAACCACAACTTGAGCTCTTTCCTTCAATTCTTCAGGTTTTCGTGAAAAAGAGTGATACACCGGATGGTTAGCTGCTATGAATTCATCGTCTTCCAAAAATACCCTAAGAGAAGCTTCAATTGCTGCTATAGTTAATTTACCAACCCGGAGAGCTCTTGCAAGAGGATGTTTTTTTATTTTTCCAAGATATTGTTTTTTACCAAGAATAACACCAGCTTGAGGGCCTCCAATAAGCTTATCTCCAGAGCATGTTACCACATCAGCCCCAGCTTCAATACTATGAATAATTGTTGGCTCTGATGGTATCCCAAATCGGCTAAGAGGAACCAGACTTCCAGCTCCAAGATCATCAATAACAGGAATTCCCCGTTCACGACCCAGTTTAACAAGATCTTCTAAAGGAACTTCACTGGTAAACCCTTTAATCAGATAATTTGAAGGATGGACACGAAGAATTGCAGCGGTTTTTTCGGTGATAGCATTTTCATAATCCCTAAGATGTGTTCTGTTAGTACAGCCAACCTCCACCATAATACATCCACTCTGTTTCATAACATCGGGAATTCTAAAAGCACCACCTATCTCAACAAGCTGCCCGCGGGACACAATAACTTCCTTTCCCGCTGCCATGGCAGAAAGAACCAGAAGAGTTGCACCTGCATTATTGTTAGCAAGAGTTGCAGCCTCAGCACCGGTAAGCTCAGTTATCAAATTTTCAATGTGGTCGTCCCGGTTTCCTCTTTTTCCAGTTTCCCTGTTCCACTGAAGAACAGAGTATCCCATTGCAACTCTTGTTACGGCTTCAACTGCTGCCGGTGGTAAACTGGCCCGTCCAATTGCAGTATGAAGAACAATACCTGTTGCATTAATTACCTGCTCCATGGTTGGTTTTGTTTGAGTTTTGCCCAGATGAATACACTTTGCCACCACTGAATCAATGGAAGGAAGCTCTCCACCTTCCATTACACATTTTCTTGCCCAGAAAATCCCTAAACGGGTTGCTTCCTTGATTTCGGAAGGAGTGAGCTTGGGTAGTTTTGCTGTTAGCTTCGGTATGATTTCATGAACAGCAGGCAAATTCTTCAATAATTCCATTTCCATTATATCTCCCGCACAAAAGAGTTTTATAAATATTTCAACTATGAAGAATAGAACGATCAGGAACTTTGGGCAAGGCTTATGTTATATTTCAGAAGAAAGGTGGTATTATGAAGCTTAAAAATTTCTTTTGGAATGTGATAACTTCCGGACAATCTGATATGGTAGATATTGATATTCTAAGAAAAACAGTGCTTCTTAACGCCCTTGTTCTTCCAGGATTAATCAGTTTATTTTTTCTTGGTATTTTTGCATTTATAGAAGGAAACAATTTTATTGTAATTCTGAACTCTGTAATGCTTATTGTGTTTACATCTGTTTTCTTCTATCTCAGAATTTCAAAAGACGTTACAAAAGCCTCTACTGTCGGTGTCTGGATCTGTTTTTTCTTTTTCCTTTTTCTGGCTGACCGAGGAGGTACACAGAACACAGCTATTTTATGGATACTTATATTCCCTGTGATATCCATCTTCTTTCTAGGCACAAAAAAAGGTAGTTTCCTCTCAATTCTTCTTGCTCTTGGGGTGGTGTTAGTCTTTGCCTTCGGAAACACAACACTTGTAACAAGCAGTTACTCCACAGCATTTCAAGTTAGAATCATGGCTGTTTACACAATAATAGCAACTCTTGCTGTTATATCAGAAGAACTTAGGCGAAGAATCTATGAACAGCTTTCCCAATCAAATCTTGATAAAAAAGAAGCCATTGATAAACTTAACAAATCCATTAAAGAAATAAAAACGCTACAAGATATACTTCCCATCTGTATGCACTGTAAAAACATCAGAGATGATGACGGTTACTGGTTTGCAGTAGAAAAATACTTAACTGAGCGAACAGAAGTTCAACTCAGCCACGCACTGTGCCCATCGTGCGCAAAAGAACATTACTCTAAGTATCTTAAATAACCAACTGTCAACGAATCACCGCAACCCTGACTGAAGCCATACTGTTTTCCGTTTTTACTGTTATAAAATAAACTCCAGATGGAATCACACTAAAAGGTTGTATAGAGTAAGTTGATCCTGTGTATACTTCCTCTTGCATAGATACAACTCTTCCTGCCATATCAAGCATCTGAAGAGCAAATTTAGTCTCACTACTGATTCCACTGATATTTACACTGAAATTAGACCTTGTAAATGGATTCTGAACCTGAAGAGAAATATTATCTTCAACCACTTGGTGGCCACTTTCATTTTCTATACCCATTGGAACAATGGAAATCAATACGGAATGATCGCCATAAGAAACTTCAGGAGCAATAGCAAATAATCGCCCATTATCACGAAGCTCCCAGGTTATGGGAGAACCATTAAGAGTCACAGAGTTTACCACATCGTCAGGATGTAAAGCAGCGCAGAAAGTAAGCCCTTCGGGAATACTTCCAGTGAGTTTCAATTCTAAATAAGCTCCACTACCGTCAATGGAATTCACCCTGATGTTAAAGCAGTCTTCAAGAAAATCACCATACTCTTCTGGAAACAACCAGAGGAAGTTTTCATAATCTTCTTCCATTGAAGTGGTAACACTATCGATTCTAGCATAAGCAACAGGATCCCAATCCCCACCCCATACAGCTAACATATTGTACGGATGGCAACCTAAAAGACCAAATTTACCTTTTTCCATTACTTCTGCAAGATAAATCATTGGCTGTTGTGTCCAGTAATCTCCCCACCAGACAGTATTCGAACCCCAAATTCTACCATTAGTGGTCTGAAATCTGTTAATCCACTGATTTCGGAATTGTTTACCACCATAGGAATCAGTTAATCGCCAACCGTTGCAGAAAAAAGTAAACCCGTGGTCGATTATGGCCTGTAAACCACTTAATGAAGTTCTGTGCCCTGAAAAACGAATTATTTTTACCATGTTGGTATCAAGACCGCAGTCATTTAAATCCTGAAAATTCATTCTGAATCTTTCCTGATGTTCCTCAGGCTCATACGTAATAAACTCATGAAACTCACCAAAGGAGGAATCTGGATTAGGTGTATGGTGATAACCATGGCTTCCCATTTGAACCCTGTCTGCCCATGAGTAAGTATTGTTCTGAATATTCAACAACCATTGAAGGAATTCAGGAGGGGCTTCTGTGGAAAATCGCCAGGTTCCATGCCAGTGAGTCCAGCTGTCTTCATACCCAGGTTCAAACCAGACAGAATCTCTGTTAGGAGTAAGAATTCCATCAGGAAGAAGAAGCCAATTCATTTTCATGGTTGGATGATTCTGCAGAAGAGAGATAAGAGCAGCACTGGTTCCCTCTTCCCCAAGTGAGTCTTCAGAGATCCCCCACATATAACCATGCTCAGGGTGAAGAAATGCAAGTTCATCCATTATCCATGCAGAAGAGCGTTCTGCCCCTTCAGGGTGCCCGCTGATGAAAACAGGAGCAAAATACTCATCCATTGAAAAGCGAATGAAATACTCATCAACCTGACCGGCTGGAATTATGGAATGCAAAACAGGGCCCTGGCAATTCTCTCTGGGCTCTTCTGTATCAAGAACAACAACCGACATGTATGAATTGGTAACACTATAATCATTCACTACAGCGATTCCCTTAGAAATATTAGGAAAAACAAACAAAGCTTCAGGATTACTGCCACTGGTGAGTTTAAACAATTGATCACCTGAAAAACGCTGATAACCTGTTGTTCCATCAAGCGCAAATTCTTCATCTACAGTGGTCTGATTGGATATCTTAATGTCATCCCATCCGGTTATGCAATAATCAATTTCCAATGGATCCCAAAATTCACAATCCTGCAAATACTCGAATCTATATTCCATCTCAAGCCCACGATTAACAACAGTGTAGATTACTGTTAAATCTAACGGAAAAGAAGTTGAACCGTCAGTAAAATGATCAGTATGAAAAGTAAGAGTCGTATCATTTAAAACGGTAATAGTTCCATTTGCCGGTATGAACGAACCTGTATTAATTCCTGAAAATTGGAAAGAACCTGCCATTTGTGTTTCGGTATAATTGTCGTATAAGGAACTAATTGACCCTGCACGCACTGTTTGAGTTTCATCTGTAACCCCAACAGAAATCCATTGATTTCCTATATAAAAAACAGTGCTCATCAGACTTATCAAAAGAATAGACATTTGGTTCTCCTTTGCTGGTTGCAACTTTACTATAAGACAATTATCAGTCTTTTGTAACTAAAAGTCAATATCTTCCGATATATTAATAAAATACCAACAAAGTATACAAATAAAGGGCCATCGCAATTGATGACCCTTTATTATTCAAACATACACTCAATCTACTGCTGCGAAAGAACACCACCCATCATTTTTATGGAATTTTTAGGGCATTTTTCCACACATTGACCGCAGCCAATACACTTGTCTGCAATTACCGTGTGTTTTTCTTTAACGGATCCTTCTATAGCATCAGTAGGGCAAACTCTTGTGCAAAGAGTACATCCAATACAGCTAGAATCTATAAAGGCTTTAGGGCGCACTGGGATGCCATCAATAATGGCACCTGTGGGACATTCCGAAGCACACAATCCACAGTTAATACACTTGTCTGGATTGATTACAGCAAGGAATCCATCCATAACAATTGCATCCACCGGGCAGACCTTAACGCACTTACGGCATCCTATACAAGCTACTGAACATGCTTTACGAGCAAATCCACCCTTATCCTTGCTTGAGCATGCAACTACAACTTTACGGCTTGCAGGCCATAAAATAATTATGTTTCTAGGGCAGGCTTCAATGCACTTACCGCAAGCAACACACTTTTCGGAGTCAATCAATGGTACACCATTATCACCCATAACCATTGCATCAAACGGGCAGACTGCTATACAATCACCAGAACCCAAGCACCCATAGGTACAAACTTTCTGACCACCCATAACCATAGATTTAGAAACACAATCCGCTGGACCATTGTAGTTAAAGGCGTCAACAGCAGACTTACCCCCATTACAAAGAATAGAAGCAATCACCTTTTCTTTTTCCTCTGCTACAGTTCCCATGATTTTAGCTATTTGAGAATTAACAGTAGAACTGGCTGCTGTACAACCAGACACAGGCGTATTGCCTTCGACCACTGCAATTGCGAAAGCTCCACAACCTGGATAACCGCAGCCACCACAGTTTGCACTGGGAAGAACATCAAGAATAGCTTCAACTCTGGGATCTTTAGGAACAGCAAACTTTTTTGCAGCAAAAGCAAGCCCCAGGCCAAGAAGAAGGCCGATTGAACCCATGACAAGAACAGGTCCTGTGATCGCTGAAAGAATTGAGGCGTCTTGTTGTTGCGCTATAAGTATAATCGATATTTGTGTAATAAGTATTGTCATTCTTTAGCCTCCAAGCCCGGCAAAACCAAGGAAAGCTATAGACATGGCTCCTGCAATAAGGAAAGCCAGAGGTAGACCTTTAAGCGCCTCTGGAACATTGGCAGTTTCCATTCTTTCCCGAAGACCAGCCATCAACACAAGAGCAAGTGTAAAACCAATTCCTGCTGCTACTGAGTTAATAAGCGAGTATCCAAGGCTAAACTTGTCGTCAATATTTAAAACAGCAACACCAAGAATAGCACAGTTAGTGGTAATCAATGGCAGAAAAATACCTAAAGCATCATAAAGCGCAGGACTGAACTTCTGTAGAATCATCTCTACAAGCTGAACCAAACTAGCAATTATGATAATGAAGGTAATAGTTCTAAGATATTCCAAACCATTTGGAACAAGCATTTTATGATAAACAAGCCATGAACCAAGAGTTGCAAGAACCATTACAAAAACCACAGCAGCACCCATGCCAACTGCACTATCAAGCTGCTTAGAAACACCTAAAAAAGGGCAAATACCCAAAAAGCGGGAAAGTACATAGTTATTAATAAAAATAGCACTAACTATAATTGCCATCATCTTTGCAATACTGAATGATGGTTCACCACCTTCAGGAACTGCAAAGATTATAGACATCAACATTGAATTCATCATTTAGCACCACCTTTTTTGCGCTTCTCCATTATGTTGAAGAAACCAAGTATGAATGCCATGAGTATGAATGCCCCTGGGGCAAGAATGGCAATAAGAAGAGGCTGATTCTGATAAGACTCTCCTAAAAGGTTGAATCCCAACCAGCTTCCATTACCTAGGATTTCTCTGAATGTTGCCATAACAACCATTGCAAGAGTAAATCCAAGGCCCATGCCAATTCCATCAACAATTGAAGGTAGAACCTTGTTCTTGTTCGCAAATCCTTCTGCCCGACCAAGTATGATACAGTTAACAACAATCAATGGAATAAAAATACCAAGACTGCTGTGCAATGCTGGCAGATAAGCATTCATAAGCAAATCAACCAGCGTAACAAATGTGGCAATAATTACTATGTAACTTGGAATTCTTACTTTTGCAGGAATCACTTTTCGGAACAACGACACAAGAAAATTAGAAAAGACCAACACAAATGTAGCTGCAGCCCCCATTCCTAATGCGTTTTCCACGCTGGTAGTCACTGCAAGGAAAGGACACATGCCCAGTGCCTGTTTGAACACTGGATTCTCTTTAGTAATTCCTCTGGAAAAATCCTGTGATAAACTCATTAAACACCTCCTGAAGCTGGAATCAAGCCAGCAGCAATAAGAGCATCAAGTCCGTCTCTCACTGAGTTTGTAACCGCCCTAGAAGTAATTGTGCTTCCAGTAATAGCGTCAAGACCACTTTCCCCTCCACCGTCTTTTTTCAAAACAAGGGTGGATGCACTAAGCTGAGGGAACTGGTAAAGAAATTTAGCAGGATTAGAAAGATTAGCACCAAGACCAGGGGTTTCCTGCTGATACAGAACTGTAGTACCTGTGATTATACCATCAGTTTTAACAGCAATCATGGTCTGAATAGTACTGGAATAACCCTTACCATAAGCAACAAATAAATAACCAAGTTCAAATCCTGTTGAATCAGTCACAGAAACAACAGAAAGAGTTTGATCAACTTCAAGATATGGGTTAGTTAACCCCTCTACTGATAAACTGTCGAAAAACAATACGCCTGAGGCAAGTGAACCTGCAACATCAATCATTGCATCAATCTTAGCCTGAGCCTTCTGCTCTGTTATTATTGGCGCAGTAACCGAATTAACAAACCCTAGAGCCACTGCTGCTATAACTGCTACAAGCATAAGCATAAGACCAACTCTAAAAATCTCACCCATTTTTCTTCACCTCCCCGAAGCTCAATGGTTTGGTGTATCTATCAATAAGTGGAGTGCAAAGGTTCATGAGAAGTATTGAATAACTGCACCCCTCAGGATAACCGCCCCATCTTCTGATTATCATGGTGAGAAGACCAGCTCCAATGCCGAAAATAATTCTTCCCTTTTTAGTAACAGGAGTTGTAACCATATCAGTCACCATGAAAAAACCACCAAGAATAACTCCTCCAGCCAACAGATGGAAAAGAGGATTACCGTCAAACCAGCCGGGACCTCCAAACAACCAACCAAACAGTGCAACTGATCCCAGGTAACTAAGAGGAAGTCGTAACTCTAAAACACCTCGTAGAACCAGATAGATAGCCCCTAATAAAAGCATAATCACACTGGTTTCACCGATGCAACCACCAATTCGACCCATGAAGAGGTTTTTCATACTCTCTTTTGAGAAAAGCATAACCCTGACTTCTTCTGATCTTTCAGTTTCACCTTCCCATGTGAATGTCTGCTTCAGAGCATTCAAAGGAGTTGCACCAGAAAGGGCATCAAGCTCGCCTGATTCACTCAGCTGCGCTGTTGATACACCACAAGCCTGAACATCAATCCTTTGACCGTCTCTCCACTCCATAGGAGCAATCCAGCCAGCGGTCATCAATACAGGAAAACTTGCCACAAGAAATGCGCGACCCAAAAGAGCAGGGTTCACAATGTTAAACCCCAGACCTCCAAAAGCCTGTTTTGCCACTGCTATTGCGAAAGCACTTCCAAGGACAGGAATCCACCATGGAACACCTGATGGTACATTGTACGCCAACAACAAACCAGTAACAACAGCACTTCCATCAAATGCAAAATTAACAGGTCTTTTCATGAATTTCAGGCATAACCACTCAGTAAGTACAGCAGCACCAACACTTGCTGCCACAAGCAATAATGCCTTGGGACCAAAAAACCAGAAAGCCGCGATAAGAGCTGGAATAAGTGCAATTACAACATCCCACATTATTTTTTTTGTACTCTGTGAAGAACCCACATGAGGTGAGACTGCAAGATCGAAAATTCTATTTTCAGCCATTTACGCCTCCCTCCCGCGAATAAGAGCGCGAACTTCGTTTTGTGCACGCTTGATATAATGAACAAGATACCTGCCGGCAGGACATACATAACTGCATGTTCCACAAGCCATACAGTTCAAAGCACCTGCTTTTTCAGCATCGTCCCATTTTTCATACTCTGAAGCGGTTGCTATAGAACAAGGAATCAACTTAAGCGGGCAGACATCAACACATTTACCGCACCTTATACATGGACCCTCAATGACATCTCTAACCTCTTCAGATGACATGGCAAGAATCCCACTGGTGCCTTTTGTTACAGGAACAGCATCAGTAAACAAAGCCATACCCATCATAGGTCCCCCACCGATCAGCCTCTTAACATCTTCCTTGTATCCACCGGCGGCTTCAATAAGAGTTGAGACTGGTGTTCCAACACATACATCAAAGTTACCGGGGTTGTTAACTCCAAGACCAGAAACAGTAGTTATTCTTCTTGTGCATGGTAATCCCTTGCAAACAGCATCTGCAACAGCAACACAAGTTCCTACATTTTGCACAACCACACCAACATTAAGCGGCAGACCTCCAGCAGGCACTTGCCTACCAACAGCAGCATCAATAAGCTGTTTCTCTGCACCCTGAGGATACTGAACCTTTAATTTAACAACTTTAATTCCTTTTTTCTCAAGCAACTCAATGGCGTCAGGTTTGTTAACTTCAATTCCAATACATGGATTCTGTACACCAAGGGCATGTGCAAGAATATTCATTCCAGTAATTAAATCTTCTGTTTTTTCAAGCATAAGACGATGATCTGCAGTAAGATATGGTTCACACTCAACACCATTAATAATAAGCGTGTCTATTTTTACACCTTTTGGAGGGGAAAGTTTAACGTAAGTGGGGAATGATGCTCCGCCCATTCCACAGACTCCAGCCTCCTTGATACGATTTACCAGCTGAGAAACTTCAATACTTTTCCAGTCTGTAATGGGGTCAAAAACAATTCCCCCATCTTCAGACTCAGTTTTAATAACCACTGCTGAACCACTGCGCATATGAGGCATTGGAACATTCTCTATTCTAAGAACCTTCCCATTAACCGGCGAATGGGTTGGTAGACTGATAAAACCGTTCTGCTCTCCTATCACTGATCCCTTTTTAACCACATCACCCGGTTTAACAACCGGTCGGGATGGGGCACCAAGGTGCTGACAGAGAGGAACAGTTACAACCTCAGGAGCTGGGAGTCTCACCACGGCACTACCGCTGGACAGACTCTTGTTTCCCGGAGGGTGTGTGCCACCTGCAAAGCTTTTTACCTTGCTCATGATCCTCCATTGTTGGTGTTCAATTCTATATTGTTATATCTCTTACAATTACAGCAATTTCATCTATGTTGAATAAACAAAATTTAAAACAAAACTTATGGATACTCTGGATTCATGGAATATACAAAAATAGGAGGCAATTTTCAGCCCTTAAGAAGTTTGTCCAATTCTTCTCTGAATTGAGACACATCCTTGAATTGTCTATAAACACTTGCAAATCTGACATAAGCAACCTGATCAACATGCTGAAGCAGATCCATAACACACTCACCTATGAATTCTCCCTGGACTTCATCAGGGTACTCTTCAGTTACCTTGGAAATTATCTGTTCCACCAGTGAACTTATCTGCTGTGCAGAAACCGGTCTTTTCTCGCATGCCCGGCTTAAACCTTTCGCAAGTTTCTGCGGATCAAATGGCTCTCGCTGCCCATTTTTTTTCACCACAGAGGGATAACTTGTTTCAATATATTCATAGGTTGTAAACCTATACCCGCATTCATTACACTCCCGCCTTCGCCTGGTTGCCCGGCCATCTTTAACTGTGCGGGAGTCAATTACCCTGTCGTTGCTGTTTGAACATCTTGGACATTTCATACCGATGTTACTACAAACGAAATTGCTCTTCGTCAAGACTAAAAAACTCAAAGGTTGACGATTTGCCAATCTGTGTATAGAATTGGGACACTTCGGTGGTGGGTGTAGTTCAGTTGGTAGAGCCCCTGATTGTGGTTCAGGTGGTCGCCGGTTCAAGCCCGGTCACCCACCCCATCGAGGCGCTCCTGGCTCAATTGGCAGAGCAACGGACTCTTAATCCGTGGGTTCCGGGTTCAAGTCCCGGGGGGCGTACCATGGGGACATTATTGTATGTCCCCTTTTAAATCTTTGTCGGTGCGCCCGTAGCTCAGCTGGATAGAGCAACGGACTTCTAATCCGTAGGTCACAGGTTCGAATCCTGTCGGGCGTGCCACAGTAAGAGGCTCTCAATTAGTTGGATTTCTCCACAACCATTCTGTATAGAACACTAATGGAGACCGCCACAAAGACATATCAAGTTACACTTCAATAACAAGCTTGATTCTGTTTTGCTCTTGACAATTACTTTTTTTATTTGCAGATAATACTAATATGTTTTGGGGCAAGTTATACGCTATCTTTTTTTTCAAAGGAGTGTAACCGCTTGGGTATTCGACGAGTAGAAGGTAAATCCCTAGAGTTATATCTAAAAGAAATTGGTTCTAAAGAATCACTCACATCCGAAGAAGAAGCAAATCTAGCAAAAAAAATACGGGAAGATGATAAGCAGGCGCAGGAAATTCTTGTGGAAGCTAATCTCAGATTTGTTGTAAGCATTGCCAAACAATATGCAAACCAGGGTGTTGCCTTGGAAGACCTTATAAGTGAAGGTAATGTGGGTCTTATTCGTGCTGCCCGTGGATTTGATGAACACCGAGGTTGTAGGTTTATCACTTATGCTGTGTGGTGGATCAGGCAAGCCATACTTCAAACTCTTGCTGAAAATTCGAGAATTGTTCGATTACCGCTAAACAGAGTAAACGAGTTGTACAGAATGGGTAGAGCTACAAGAGAACTGGGTCATTCTTTGGGTAGATTACCATCCACTGATGAAATCGCTGGCAAACTGGATGTTCCAAGAAAAAACATAGAAGGAATGCTCTCAATTCACAGTACACATCTTTCTCTTGACAGACCTGTTTATGATGGCAGTGATAAAACTTTCCAGGATATGATGGCATCAAAAAATGCAGATTCCCCTGAAGATGCAGTTGTTATTGATTCTCTTAAAAAAAGTGTAATTGAAATGTTAGAATTTCTTGATATTCGAGAGAAAACTATAATCAGCCTATTTTTTGGATTAAGTACAGACAGACGACATACTCTTGCAGAAATTGGTCGCACCATGGGAATAAGCAGAGAACGGGTGAGGCAACTTAAAAATAGAGCAATAGAAAAACTTCAGCTGTGTTGTGATTCTGAGAAAATGCTGATGTTACTGAGCTGATCAATTTGAATAGCAACGCCCGCCTGGGCCTGACGTTTTGTGCGCCTCAATTCTCTCTGGCGAGAACCCCTTCTGTTCCACAGCTTCAAGAAAAGCAGATTTATCTTCTTCTCTAACGGAAATACACATTCCACAATCAGTTGAAAGATTTCTTGGTATGGGAACCATTCTGCATGAAACTCCATTTGCTCTTGCAGCTCTTTCTGCTGAAAGGACATGTGTCATGGATTTAAAAATCATATATAGATGATCATTCACAATAACTCCGTACGGCTTTTAATGTCTTTTCCACATCTTCCACTGTTGTAAAAAGACCTGGACTGAGCCTAACAGTTCCTCCGGGAAATGTACCAATCGTTCTATGAGCAGACGAGGCACAATGAAAACCATGACGGCAACAGATGTCGTGTTCCCGTGAAAGATAATCAGCAATAGAAGCCGTACATGAATCTGCCAAGGTAAACGAAACTACTGCAGTCCATAACTTACCTGGTTGAGGTCTGTAAACAGTGGCCCCTTTAATATCCTCTATGCCTTCAGCAAGTTTCCCTGCGATGTTCATTTTTTGCTTATAAACAGTATCAAGGCCTAAAGAATTCAAATACTCAACCCCAGCAAGCAAACCTGCTAGACCTGGACCGTTCATGGTTCCAGCCTCAAGTCGATCCGGAAGAAAATCTGGTTGTCGGGTCTCTTCAGATAAACTACCGGTTCCCCCCTGAGCTAATGAATGAATCTGAGCAGAATCAAAATCATCTGAAAATACCATTCCACCAGTTCCTGGAACCCCAAGCAAGCCCTTATGGCCAGTGAAAGCTATAATATCAGGGCCTTGCGAAAAATGTACAGGTACGATTCCAGCACTTTGAGCCACATCTAACAAAAAAACTGTACCATTGGA
This sequence comes from Candidatus Sabulitectum sp., assembly GCA_029938555.1. Taxonomy (GTDB): domain Bacteria; phylum Fermentibacterota; class Fermentibacteria; order Fermentibacterales; family JCC-6; genus Sabulitectum. The sequence goes on from JAOZUR010000010.1 coordinate 15,784, forward strand.
AGCACAGATTTTTGATATAGCTTCAACATCCTGCACTGTGCCGGTAACATTTGACCCATGGTTAATAACAGCTAATTTAGTGCCAATTATGTTCTTCTCAAAACTATCTAAGTCTAAGTGACCAAAACTATCACACTGGGCATAAACAACATTTACGCCTTTTTCAGCAAGTGCAGTAAGTGGCCTGGTAACAGCATTATGCTCCATTGTAGTTGAGATAACTTTATCACCACTTTTTAACATTCCATGAAGAACAGTATTGATTGCCCATGTAACATTATGGGTAAAAATCACATTCAATGAATTAGAACTTCCAAAAAATGAAGCGATACCTTCACGGCAATCAAGCACAACACCAAGAGCTTCTAAAGCAGCTGTACAGTTACCTCTTGCAGGGCTTGCTCCAATATTTAAAATATAACTGGAGACAGCCTCTGAGACCGACAATGGTTTGGGCCATGAAGTGGAAGCATTGTCTAGATAAATCAAACGAATCTCCTTTCTGTATAGCGGAAATATATATGATTACAGAAGAAGGTCTATCCACAATGCGAATTGAAGAAATATTGAAAATTACCTCAATCTACAAAAAACTACTTTTAATCTCTGCCCATGTATAACGATTCAAGCTTGTTCCACCGTGACCCGTTATAGTCATGTCCCATACAGACCAGTAAAGATTTACACCTGCTATGTACCCGTAGGTATAAACACCACCTGTGAAGTCAAGTTCGAAAGTATCACCTGTTTGATAAGGTAATACACACCATACCAAGGTAGTATCTGAACCTTCATAACTGGCATAATTGTAGCTATCAAGACCATCATATACATCAACAAGAGAATATGGAGCTACCCCTGTATCTACTTCTGCACTTATAGAAATGTAGGAACCTCCATCCATAGCATAACCATCATATTCATAACCGCTGTAAAATTCAATGGTTATTGAATCAATACTTTCCGGAACCGTTAAAAGACCACTGTTAAAAGACCTGTACACAAAAGCCAAATCAACATCATCGTATGAAGTAGAATAAATTGCGCCAGTATCATTAACTACCCACGGATATTCAAGTTCCCAATCAGCACCAAGTTCGGAAAAAGGAAAAGTCCAGACAGTATCAGCGAATACAATCGAACTAAAAAAAACAAGAAACAAGATTGTTTTTTTCATTACAGCCTCCCCTGTTATGAAACACAAAACAGCAAATCATAACAACGATATTATTAACTTATTCAATCGTGTCAACCAATCTCGCATGATCCATGTACCAAAACTTTTTAGTGGGTTGATTATTTTCTTCTACTGAAATAGAATACAGTTAGTATTTATAATAAATAGGGGGGAAATTGTGAGAGTTATTCTTGTTTTGTTAGTTGTAACATTTTCTGTATCAGCAGAAACTGTATTTGTAGAGAACTGCGATTTATGGGCAGAAATAGATGGAATTAATCTAATTTTAGAAAATGCAGATGAATTAGACTCTGAAACTCTTGAAGGCTTGTTTCAACAGACGGTGGAAATTGTTGTTTCTTCTGAGTTATCGCAACAATTCGAAGATCTCAGGGCTGATGCTTTTGAACATGATAGTTTCCAAGAAATCGATGCTTATACAAACCGAGCCGGTATTGCTGTTAATGTATTCATCATGGGTGAGTCAAACAATATAGGTGTGAATGTTGCAGCTTTTTACGAATTGAGTACGCCAGATTCAGAAGCTAATTCTTTTTTCTTAGTGTGTACAGGCGGTTTCTATGCCGGTAACAATCAGATAGGTACTGCAGAGCTACCTGCATGGATGATTAGAACAGAATCAAGCGCACAGGCTGTTATAGACCATGACCAAGCGCAAGAATGGTTAAGCTTCTGGACAGACATTCAGACTTCTCTTGATGGGTATTTCCTAGAAATAGCAAACCATACAATCCTAAATCTGAATCAAGTTCTCTTGACACCTAAAATTTCGGTATAGCTCAAAATACTAAACAGCTACTAATTTAAGTGTAAATACATCCCACACTGGCTGTTCCAAGTATGTGCCCCTTCATGGCCGATTGAAGAATTGAAGCTGTTACATCTTCATCGGCTATGGACAACATTTTGTCAAGCGCATACAATTCAAATTTTAATGATAAATCGGGCTGCTTTTCAAGCGGTCCGGCCCAACCCACACCCAATAGATCATTAACTCCCTGTCGCATTCCAGCAGGCAGAGTCTGCTTTGCAGGCAATCTTCCATAGACTGTTTTTGTTTGAGTTATAATGTTCCATAAAACCCATAAAACCTGGCCCTGTGAGGAAGTACAGATCAATGCTAAACTTTCGGTACCCTCCGGTTCTTCTGCCCACCCAAACGGCGGAGATGCATTAAGCCCTGCTGCCGTATACCAACTCGGTAGATATCCACCATCATTAAAAGCACTACTGCAAATTTTAAATTCCATTATTACTCCTTCTTTACCCTCTGTAAAGCAATATATTCATTCTTTTCCCTGCTGTAAATACCCTTACTCAATCTGCTACAATTATCAGCATCACCACAAGGAGAAAAAGGTTCAACTCTTGCAATAACATCCCGTACTGATGAATCACACTCCATTATACAGACTTCAACGCTCTTACCTATAGCATATCCATCTATCACTTGGATATCTGAATCCACCTGAAGATGAAGGTCAACATATATACCTCCCCCTTGCATTCTAGCTCTGAATTTATGAATACTGATCACACCGGTTTCTTTCTCGGCTGCTTTTTTCATTTTGCTCACGACTTCAGAAGGCGGGGCTGAGTTTGTAACTTCTCCTATCACCGGTTGTAATACATTCCATCCTGCTTTAATCACAAAGATTGAAACAATAAAACCACCAATACTATCCAAAAACATAAATGAACTGCTAAAAAATGAAGCGGTGACCGCAACTAAAACAGGAATAGAACTAAAACCATCTGATCTGTGGTGCCATGCGTTTGCAGCAAGCGCACCAGAGCCTGTTTCTCTTGCTTTAAGCAAAGTCCATCGAAACAAAACTTCTTTTGCTACAAGCGAAAGAACTGCTGCAATTATTGCAAATAAACTCGGCCTGATTGATGAAGAATCACTGCCAATGGCTTTAAGAGAATCTATTGTAATTCCTACCCCAGTTAGCAGTAACATCAGGCCTATAAACAAACTAACAACAGTTTCAATACCCTTGTGCCCCAGTGGATGGGTATCATCCGGGGGTTTACACCAGAATCTAGCTCCAACAATTATGGCAATATCTGTTGTAAGATCAGAAAGACTATGAACCGCATCAGCAATCAAAGCTCGACTTCCAGATAAAACTCCAGCATATCCTTTCAAGACTGTGAGAATTATATTCACCCAAAGCCCTACAACCGCTGTGTGCTGTATTATCTCAGATTTATCTTGCGACTCTTGAAATATATCTGGCATAAAAATTCACACACCTTAAATAATCTGCTATGGAAATACTTTCATCTACTGAATGCAAGGCACCTATACCTCTATGATCCAAATGAACAGGCATAAAGCGATATACATTTTCTGCTACTTTACAGTACCTGCGTGAATCGGTCGCTGCAGGAAAAATCCCGCACCGAAACCCTGTACCACACGGAATGACTTCCTGAATAGATTGCTTCATAACAAGAAAATCTCTTGTACTCACATTAGAAACAATTGAAGCTTCTGATACACTGGCATTATCTAAAAGAGTAACCGAAATATCTAGGTGTTTTACAAGTTTCTGTATAAATGATTGCACCTGGGCCACTGAAATGCCTGGAGAAGGTCTGGTATTAACAACAACTTTAGCCTCCGCTGGCAGAACGTTTTCCTTGCACCCTGCGGACAGTATTGTCGGTGCTATTGTGGTTTCAAGCCACCTTGACGATTTTATCTCAAGAGGTACTTCTGGTAAAGGCATAGGAGTGTTCTCAAGCAGAACTATAGCTGAAGCAAGAGAACCGATAGCTGTTTTATCTGGCGGAACAGAAGAGTGTCCCTGGGTTGCAAATGAAGTTAATTGGAATGATGCATAACCTTTTTCAGCAATGGCAAGTTCAGCTGTTGTTGAACCATCTGACTCAGAGTATATGTACCCACCTTCATCCAGAACACTGCTACACTGAATACCTCTCTGTAAAAAATTATCTGCTATTGCTTTTGCTCCGGCAAGCCCCCCGATTTCCTCATCATGCCCAAATGCCAAATACACTGTACGCTTCGGTTTATAACCTTGGGAAATCAAGAGTGAAACAGCCTCAAGCATTCCAGCATAACCACACTTGTAATCAATAGAACCTCTACCACAGATTCTTCCTTCTGAAACCTTTCCACCAAAAGGATCAAAAGACCAGTCTTCTAACTGACCCACAGGAACCACATCCTGATGAGCGGCGAGCATCACAGGAGTTTGTGATAAATCACCCTGCCACTTAAGAAGAATTGAAGCACCACCAAAAATTTCTAACTCCAGATTAGAAAATACATTACTCCAAGCTGTTTGCGAATACGATCTCATGTTGTGAAAAGGTTCTAATGAAAAGCCATCAGGAGCCGATATAGTTGGAAATTTGAGTATTTCAGCGAATCGGTGAATAACATCACCGGTGGCTTCCCTGGAAAGCATAAAACTTTCCAGGGAAGAATTTAGATTAGTTTGTAACATTAACCCATCTGATGTTAAAACCTTCATATCCTAATGAATCTGTATAAACTGCAACGCTGTCTATGATATCCATTGCTTCGCCAAAAGTAGACTCTGATGGAAAAATCATGGTAATATGAACAGGGCGATCCTCAGTATTCTTTCGCTCTATAGATCTAACAGCTTGATTAAATCCACGAGTAAATACTGACTGATTGAATCCATAACCACTGATAGGTTCAGCAACATCTGTATCAAACTCTTCAATCATGCACCTGATCCAGCCGTCTGTGAACAATATTTTAAGCTCCACAGGCTGAGTTCCAGTAGTATCTCTTAAAACTGGAAGAATTGGTGCAGAAAAATAACTTGTTTCCGTGGAATCTTTCCATGCATAAACAGAATCCGGTAATAATGATCTAAAATCATTACCATTTATTTTCTGTAACATATAATTCACCACTGGCTGAATAGACATGGAACCACTACCTAGGAATGATACTTTTGTACCCTCTGGAATTAAGGCAAGATTCACATTTGTTCTAGGAGATGCCGAAGTTCCCTCGGCATTAAAAACGTAAACAATGTCTGTACCAAGCATCAAAGGCAAAGAGTCAATTGGGATTTCTTCTTCAACTATTTCGTGTGCTATATCTATTTCAGATTCAACCTCAGCACGTTCGAAACTGGTGAAAATAAAAAGAGCGCCAGCAGCTCCCACCAAAAACACAATCAATCCAATCAGGCCTGATTTTGTTTTTTGCGCAGGAACAAGATTAGGAGCCTTAGGGTTTTCATCAGGATCTACAAGTGCTTTTTGCATTGCAGCACGCTGATCCTTCATGGAATCTGTCTGAGGCTCAAGTCTGAACCCACAATTGTCGCACTTACCGGAATTTCGATGATTATCATAACCACAATCTCTACAACGCATTAAATAACCTCCAATGAACTCTCTGTTGTTAAAACAGAGTCTACTTCCATAGGGATGTAAAAGCCCTCAAAATACCCTTCATCTATGTATAAATGATACTCATTAGACAGGCTATCAACAAGTGCTTCAATGGTGGTAGTCTCCATACGCTGACTGGCTTCAGAAACAACTCTTTCTCTTATCTCGTGAAGTTCTGGAATTCGTTCTTCAATAACCTTATCTAGTTTGAGCCAGAGGGCTGTAGAGTCTGATAATTGAATTATTGCTGCATCTGCAACTATTAAACTGAACAGAGATTCGCGGTCGTTTTCAGGAATCATGTGTCTTGAAAGTGGAACAGTAATTGTTTCCTCACCTTCTGCAAGAATGGGAGGGAAAAATTCAAAAGTATCCACAGACTCAAGCAAATCCTGTCCAGAAGACATCATGGACTCAGCAGTGGCGATTTTTTCATTACTGGCAAGAAAAAGAACATGAAAAACGCGAGATTCTGTAATTGGCAATTCATCTCTTAACTCCAGATAAACTTCGTTCATCAGCACAGAATCAACCTGAATAGAAGGGGCAAGAACCACTTCATAATACTTATCTAGAACCGCTTCCCAGTGTTTTGCTTCAATGGTACGAGCGATTTCAGGAATAGTATCAAGACCGTAAGAAATAGCCTCTTCCATCTGTATATCAAACATGGCTAATCTTGTTGCATAACTACTGAGCCATTTGCTTTTATTAGTGTATCTAGGCATGTAACCAGGCAATCCAAGAATGTTTTCAGTTACAGAAAAGAGATCCCTAGATCCACCGTCCCAAGAAACAGCCACAAGATCAAGTTCGTCAGGTGAAAAAATGCCAAACATCTGCCCGCGCGCATCTGCTTTTGAAGCCATTAATTCAATTGCTTCAGTATTTATTTGAACATTATAAACTACCTTTAAGCTGTCTTCAAGGAATTTTTTTCTCGACTCTCTTGCTCTGGAGAGTAACATTCCAGCAATTCGTGAAGAATCAACATCAAACGAAAATGGTTCATAAGTCCATATAGAATCAATTTGAAGCATCCGCCAGCCGAGAGTTACTGGGAAAGGATCTATAACATCCCCAACTTCCGCGGATAGAAGATATTCAAAATCCATTACATTAGAAAAATTCCGATCATCCAGAGTGATTATACCCTCTGTCTGTCTGATTATTTCATCCATTGCTAAATCTACAGCCAGTCTCGAAAGATTTTCACCATTTTTTACCATGTTTAAAACACTATCCATTACAAGACTGTCTTCATGATAAAAACAAGTGTAGGATATTCCAGTGCCCATGGTTTCCCAGAAATCTCTAATTGTTTGATCTTCCAATTCAACCTGATCAAGTACATAGGAAAGCCACTGAGCCTGAAGTATCTCACGACTTCTTTCATGAGTAAGTCGCAAAACTTCCCTGTCATTATCAAGGCCAATTGCTAATGCATGTGTTATAAAAAGTTCACGGGCAACTATGTTTTCTTTAAAAACATCAACTGAAACAGTATCACCACGGAATCTCTCAAAAGAATCTTCTATATTCGCAGGGTAAATTGACCGGTCTCCAACTACAATAACAGCCCCGTCAGTTGGGGGCTCAAAACCCTGCTCACATGCCAAAAGTAGGACCATAAATGCGATCCCCAAGAAAAATACAATTGCCTTCTTCAAAATTTCTCCGTTTCTTACTAATAATTTGTAGTTTTACAAACGCACCAGATAGTATTATTGTTGCTCTTTATACTTGAATTGTCAACAGGAGGCAAAATGTCAGTTTTCTTCAATTTACTGATTACCGGTTTTTTAATCATGCAACCGTCTCCAACCATTCCATCATCCTGGAATGCTGGCATCTTAGTTGTTGATTTGGCTTCAGAAAATACTCTAGTTTCAATAAATTCAGAGATAGCATTTAGACCTGCTAGTACTGTAAAGGCTGTTACTACCCTTTCTGCCCTTAGCTCGCTGGGATCAGCCCATGTTTACCATACCTCAATAAAAGTTGATACTACTACGAACTCAATCTTTCTGGTTGGTTCAGGAGCGCCTTTACTTTCAATAGAAGATGTGACCAGAGCAGCAATGGAAACAGTAGCTCTGCTTCCAACAAGAAATAACTGGAATCTTTACCTTGATCCTTCCGCGATTGCAGGGGAAACCCATCTTCCCGGGTGGAGTTCTTCCGACTGGAACAGAACATATTGCCCTCCTGTAGAGCCTTTGTGTATAGGTGACAATATACTAGAAATAGTTGTGGCTTCTATAAACGGAAATATCAGATTGTTTACATACCCCCCGCTGCCTGGATTAAATCTATTTAGAAATAATCTCTCCACTGGACAAACTACAGCAATCACGGCAATCGGTGGGAATTGGGAGACAGGTTTGCCTGAAATGATCATATCAGGCACCATTAGAAACAATTCAAGAGAAATTCTTTACAAACCTTTCGCAGGCGCTCCAGGAGAGCTAGTTATGGTTTTGCAGGATGAACTTATTGATTGGGGAATAACTGTTAGTTATAACGGCATAAGAGATGCTAGTACCAGTGACAATCTACTTACCACTGCTATTATGTACTCAGATCCACTCTGGATGATACTTGGTTCAATGAATAAATGGAGTAGGAACATAGTTGCAGAGCAAATACTCAGGACTATTGCAAATGAAGTTACAGGGCAGCCAGGCTCAACAAGAGCAGGTTGTGACATTTCAGGTGCACTTCTAACAGATTTATCTCCAAACTCTGAATCCAGCAATTGGCAACTTGCTGACGGATCAGGATTATCTAGATTAAATCTACTTACCCCTGCACAACTTGTGGCAGTTTTTGTTGCAGGAGCAGAATCACTTGAATTCGGACCGGAATTTCTTGCCTCTTTTCCTGTGAATGGCGTAGATGGAACTCTTTCGCGCAGAATGAGTGATCTTCCTGCAGGTAGCTTCAGGGGAAAAACTGGCTCACTTAATGATACCTGTACTATTGCAGGCATTCTTACAAGTCAAAGTGGCAGAAAACTGGCTCTGGCAATATTTCTGGAGTTCCCTCAAGGGCAGATATGGAGAGCCAGAGCCTGGCAAGATAATTATATAGAATCTCTGTATTGGGCTTTATAAGATTTTTACTTAACTCGCTCCATGTACTGACCAGTTCTAGTATCAACCCTAATTTTTTCGCCTTCCTTAACAAACAATGGAACCTGAACAATTACACCTGTTTCAAGTGTGGCAGGTTTTGTACCGCCTGTTGCAGTATCACCCTTTAAACCTGGATCTGATTTTGTAATAGTAAGTTCTACAAAATTTGGTGCTTCTACCATAATGGGTCTTTCATCTACAGAAAGAACATCTATCTGAGAATTATCTGTCAAAAAATTAGCTGCATCCCCAATAAGATCAACTGAAAGATCAATCTGCTCATAAGTATTTGGATCCATCACAGTATATAAGCTATCGGTATGATACAAAAGCTGATATGGCCTTCTTTCTAATCTAATTTCTGTAACTCGTTCACCTGCTCGCCATGTTTTTTCAATCACTTTACCGGAAAGAACATCTTTTAACTTCGACCGTACAAAAGCTGCACCCTTACCGGGGTTTACATGTTGAAATTCACTAATTTGATAGTATTTACCATTAATATCTAAAACCATGCCTCGTCTAAATTCATTAGATGTAGCCATTAGTTGCTTACCTCCGCAGCAGTTCGGTAACTGTGTTTATCGCCATCAAATAACCATGAATGCCTGCACCGGAAATAACAACATCGGCCCCTTGAGCAGTTAGCATTCTGTGTCTGTATGGCTCTCGCTTATGAATCTGAGAAATATGTACTTCTATTACCGGACCGTCAAAAGCTCGCATAGCATCCAGAACAGCAACAGAAGTGTGAGAAAAACCCCCAGGGTTAATAATCAATCCAACTGAATCTTTTGAAACTTCCTGAATAGCAGAAATTAATAAACCTTCCTGATCAAATTGATTGAATCGAACAGAATATCCAGAATCAATTCCAGTTTTTAACAGATCAACCTCAAGCTGATCAGCGGATATGGAACCATATACCATAGGTTCGCGCAATCCGAGAGAAGCCAAATTGGGTCCATTAAAAATAGCTAACTTTTTCATTTGTCGAATGGCGACAACCCCAACTCCTGGCACTCTTCTGAAGAAAAAAGATTAAACAAACTTCTAGGGGCTCTACTGGAATTGTCTGTTGATGCATTTGTCTCTGCTGGTATCTGTTTCTCATTCTTTAAAGGAGTTGCTTTATCAGCAGATTCTGTTTTCTTTTGTGCAGCCAGTATGGAAGCCATTCTATCGTTGGTAGGATAAGTGACATTCTGCCCTGTTACCCTAGCTTCTCTTTCCGCTTCTTTTTTTCTTTCTTTAGCTTTTTTCAGTATTGATTCAATTTCTGGATCCCCAGGGTATTCAAAAAGATATTCTTCAAAAAGCTCAATAGAACGATTCCACTTTTCTTTTTCGTAATATATTTCAGCAAGACTACGAATTGCAATCAAGTTTAATGGATCAATTGATATGACTTTTTGGAAAACTTCAAGAGCTTCATCTTTCAATTTTTCATTAAGAGCACATCTACCAAAAACAACATTAACTGAAATATTATCGGGCCAGCTTTTTAATCCTTTTCTGGCCACTTCCAGTGCTTCAGTATTTCTTCCAGAATGACGAAGTTTACCGGCCAGCCTTACACACAAAGCTGGGGATGGTGCAGAAAGCCATTTCTGGTACAGATCCTGTATATCACTTTCAATGTGGGGCATTTTTTACTCCTTAGCGAAAGTATCCATGATAATCCACCCCTCACGCAAGTAAGGTTCCTTCCTAAAACCAGGATTATAAATCTCCATATCGAGAATATACCATTCATCACCTGCATTAAGAACCCTAGTGGTAAAAGCACCTGCATTCAAGTAGTCTGGATTTCGCCAAACTCCTGTGAGTTCCCATCCTGATAAACCGTTAATATTGATCTCTTCAGTGAACAGCTTAGCTCTATCTACCGAGTCGGCGGAAGCATCAAAAAAGAACAATCGAGCCATGGCTTCCCTGGCTAAAACAGCATTAGAATCAGACAATTCCGCTTCAGTACTAAACATACGAATACTGAGAAGAATAAGAGATTCCTCATCTGGCTGTCTCTGGTATTGAATAAATCCATCATCAGGAGACCAGATTCTAACAGAGTATGATTTGGGGACATTCAGCTGAAAACCCAACACGGAAAGACTGTCAATTCTTTCTTGGGATGTCATGCTGGTACTTACAAAACTCTCATAAATATAATCATGCATCTGATTGTCATATGCATTTTCTAGCAACTCAGGCAGACCAATTGGGATTTCTGGGTTTACTGGATCAACTACAACTGCAAATACAAATTGATCCAATGCCCATATATCAGAACCAAAATAAATTCCATTTTCGTTCTCATTCAGCCCTGATGGAATCAAACTAATTTCATCAGGGGTCAAGAGCAGCAAAATAACTCTTCTTGACTTAAGTGTTCCCTGAAACTCTGAAGTTTCAGCAAAGGAAAAACTAAAGACCTCTTCTGGGTCAACAGTTTCTACTACTAAATGCAATTTCTGGAGCCCATTATTGTCTATGAAGTCGTCTAGCGTAGAACTATAAACAATCAGTATTCCATTTATCGGTCCGATTGACTCTTGCTTACAAGAAACAGCAAAAATTAACAGGAAAAAAACAAGAAAACTATTTTTACCCATGGTTTCTATTTCTTATCTTTTCAAAAAATGGTCTCACTGTTTTGAAAACAGTAAACGCCAATGGCAGATAATTTACAGCTCCACTAACGGTAGAAGCTGTTGTACCTGAATTAATTCTTCTTGTTAAAGCCTTGATCTCTGAAGCTGTTTGCCCCATTTCCTGACCACTTTTTTCAACTTCCTGAAGTGTTTCTGATAAAATTGGAGTGAGCTGAGCCATATTGTCTCTCATATCAGCCAGCGTTTGATCCATGTTCTCTAGAACTTTTTTGGCTTTTCCAAACAGAGCAAACATCATTCCAACAACAACCCAAAAACTACATATTCCAACAAGCAACACAATTGCGGTAGCGTCCATAATCCCCCCTCTGAGAATAAACAAATTTATCTTCTTAGTATAACGATTTCTACTCTTCGATTAAGAGACCTTCCTGCTTCATCGTCATTTGCAGCAGCAGGTCTTCTTTCGCCAAACCAGATAGGTTCAATCTCTATGTTGTAATCACTAAGTTCGGCTTCAAGATATTCTGCCACATTCAAGGCTCGTTCAGTGGAGAGCCCATCGTTAAATCCAAAAGCTCCATCACTATCAGCGTGACCTTCAACTGAAACAAATACACCTGGATTATTCTTAAGTGTTTGAACTACCCTGTCCAGATCCGGATACTGATCACTGCGTATGGCGCCAATACCGTTATCGAAATAGATTGTGGACATAGATAATCCATCGCGTTCCTGCGCAACAATCATGAACTGAAAAAGATTAATCGGATCTGTTTCATAATACAGATAACTCAAATCTTCATTACTCTGTCGGCAATTCACGTCCAGTGGAATACCACCTCTAACCCTGGTTAGTCCAAGTGTGGAAGGATCAATACGATTGCGATCCATCCAGACTTTGCTTACCCTGAAACTCAAACTTGCCTCAATTATATCAACACTGTCTACAGCACCATAGATTATTTCAGGATCTACCATAACAAGCTCTGCATGTCGTGCCGATATAAGGAAATCACCTATTTGATCAAGTGAAGCTTCAAAGTAGTAGTAACCTTCATCTTCTTCAACAATTGCAGCAGGCATTCTAACTAAAGAATTATCTTCTTCAACTCTGTAAAGTCGTAGTAGTCTTAACTCAAGATTATTCTGCTCAAGCCAGTATCGTGGAATCCTGAAGCCCACAGAAAGGTCTCTAATGTCTTCCTCTGTGAATGTCGCTCTTGAAGGGAAGTAAGCAAATAAAACCTGTTTATCATCAAGTTTAAGAGTGCTGTTCAGAGGTATCTGATCGAACTGAGCCACCACTAAAGAATCGTCCTGAACATCTCTGTTGGCCCAAAGACTAATCTCATACAGGTCTGTTCCAGTTTCCCATATTCTTCTATCAACCAAAGGTGGAAGAGGAACCCTTGGTTCATTCTCTATCCATTCTGTACCGCCAAATCGGAAGGTCAATCCACCTCTGTGTCGACCCCAAGTAGACTGAAGATCATTCATAGGCAGAGAAAGTGCATAATCGAACGAAACAGGCAATGATCCTTCGTATCTTGCGGAGAACCCAGCAGAAAGTTCCGAAGATTTGCCAAGAGTTCTAGCACGATATCCAGCCCTAAAGCCCCATGTGGAAGTTAATCCAAACCATTTTTCTAAACCAAGGGCAATATCAATATCTTTTTCACCATCAACATCATCTAAAGACCAGTCAATCTGGACAACAGGTGTGATAAACTTAGGATAAAATGCTGCCCCAAGTGATATCTCCAATGGAAGAACATCTTCTTCGCCAATACCCATATCTGGAGCAATTAGATTTCTGGCTACGCCTGCAAGGGTAACCCTTCTTCCAAGCTCAGCCTGAAACCCAAAATCAGCTGATATTGCTTTTGCCCTAAACCCATTTGTTGTAAAAAGAGGATCATACGAAGTAAATTCGTTATCTATGTAATCTCTGAACATATACCTACCGGAAAAACCAAATGACACAGGAAAAATTCCTGGACGAAAAGCAATTGCTAGCAACCCTTCTCCTTGGGTACACTGATCTGAAGCATTGAGTATATCAATACCAAGACTGAAAGCTGAATATTTTGTTATTGGTTGAACATAACCAAGAGCACCATAATTAATAGAATTCAAGTCCATGTTCGGATAAAAACTAGTGTACTCAGTTCCAACCATTATTCTGCCGGATCTCAACAAACCTGCTGGATTCCACCAAGCAGCCCAAGCATCATCTGATAAAGCTACAAATGCACCAGCCATTCCCATGGCACGAGAGCCAGGATTAAGAACATCAGCCTGAATAATAGAAGCAAACAAAAGAAGAACTGTTAAAATAATTATCTTGCTACGCATACTGTTCCAGTCACCTCCCCTACGGGGGCTAAGCCATGAAAGATATAAACTCCAGAAGGAACCGGTACCCCTACATTATCTTTACCATCCCATACTGGCTCATCTCCGGTGATGGTTCTAACCGGTACTCCTTCTATATTCATAATAGTAAGAGTTATCATGGCATCTTCTGCAGCCAGCCAAACAAAAGAAGCTGTATCATTTATACCATCACCGTTAGGTGTAAATGGTGTTGGAATCACTGTCATTCCCTGTGAAAAATCTCTTACAAGAGCTATATCAAATTCTGTATAAATATTCTCCTGTACCTGAGCGGTATCAGAAAACTGAATATACGGTTCTTGATTTACAAGAAGAGGTACATTTCCAATTGGAACATCTTCGAAATAGTAATATCCAGTATTATCAGAATCTACGCTAATACCAAGACCTTCGATGAATACTGTTATGTTCTCTAACTTTCTGCCTGTGTAAACATCTGAAACAATGCCACCAAGAGAACCTGTGGGCCCCTGGGCTGTTGCTGAAGACATATTGCTGTATGAGCTTTCTCCATTAGGATTTGTATAAACGCATGTTGCCCAATAGTAATAACCCAGACCATTAACAACATGAGAATCAACCCAATTCACTGTATCCGTGCCAAGTTCAACTATATAATCTGGTTCAGGGGCAAGAGGGCTAATTGATCTATAGATTCTATATGATGTTAAACCCTTGCCATCCAAACTCGCTTCCGGTGGATCCCAGCTGAGAGGAATGAAACCATCATTACCACTTACTGCCACAAGATTCTGCGGAGGTGCAAATTCACCTGTTACAAGAAACGAACCGTATACTGATTTATTATTAGTTTCATCATGTTCTATCATTGAGGAATCAGGGTCCACAAAAGCCACAAGATACCTATCTCCTATATCAAAATAAGTAAATTTGTAACTGCCTTTAAAAGAGGTTGTCTCGCCACTCTCAAGTGGTGGTACATCAAAAAGCACAACAGGGGTGAAAAGAGAATCAGGATCATCTGTTACATAATACACCAATTGAGTTTCAGATGAAGGTCCTTGACCGTCGTTACTTACAATTACACTAAAACCAACATTCTGCCCTACTTCAAAAGGAGGGGAAACATCAGGTGATGCAATGGAAACACTTAAATCAGGATAAGCAAGTATTACAGTAAACTGACTAATGGCATCATCAAGCCCCCTATTACCAGCACCGGCTTGAACATTAACAATGTGTGTTCCAGGCTGATCAGGACACAACAAAACGAACTCTGCACTTGCAGATGAGTTTTTGTAAACAAGATTACCCAAAAATGCTGGAATATTAACATCTCCTGCAAAAACAGCCGGTGGAATTAATTTTGCCCAAGCTCCAACCGCAACATATCCACCGGTATTAGAAAGAGAAACCGGTATTGTGAGTTCGCCTCCTGGAGGGGCAAAAATTGTTGTATCCACTGGAAAAGTAATGGTTAACTCTGGATCTCGAGCAAAACGATATGCTGTAATGGCAAATTGCTGTGTTTCGGATGGATCACCTGGGTCCGCCCAGGAATTTGCCGCAATTCGCACAGTCCATGCGCCTGGCTCAGGAGATTCCACCACAATTCGTTCTACAGGACTTTCAGAAGTAACACCAGCTGGAAGAAGGTAGTTGTATTCCACATTAGTTGGTGAGATAAGAGTAATGTCAAGATCTACTTGAAGGTCTGGAGATGGAGATGGAACATCTGTATACCCGAGACCGGTTGACAACCAGCTGGTATATGCAGGAACGTACATTATCCATTGTTTAGTACCAGTACCCTCTGCAATTTCAGAATTAGCCCAGAATAATCTGTCAACTTCCTCAGAGAAATAAGTACCTGGCAAATGATAACCATCAAGAAGCCCAAAGCCACTTTCTGTGGTTGCGTAACCGGAAGCAGGAGGACCTGTATTGCTCTTTAATGGAATTGCACATGCGGCCATAATTGCCATTGCGTCTTCAGGGTTAAAAAGATCACCATATTTTTCTTCGCATATTGCCAGAGCGGCAGATACAAATGCTGCTGCCATACTGGTACCAGCAAAACGAGTATACGATTCTTCCCCTGGCCACCTGTTCACAGGGTCATCAAGCCACTGCCCTGCGTACTGTGCATTGGTGGTAGCCACACCATTTTGCATTGTTGATTCCAGATACTCGCCACCTGGAGCTAAAATTTCAGGTTTCAATCTACCATCCGCCGTTGGTCCTCTTCCACTGTATGAGGCAACTAAAACATTGCCAGTATCATCTGGAAGGAAGGTAACAGCTCCTACAGTAATAGCATTTCTTGCGATTGCAGGGGAAGGTATAAATCCTGCAGCTGGATTATTGCCAGAACTAAAAACAGAAATACCACCGTTTCTAGCGTGAGTATCTACCACCTGACAAAAGGCATCATAAGAAAGAGAACCATCAAAACCCCAGGAATTATTTACAATAAAACAATCAGCAGAGAAAAAATCTGTATAAAAAGTTGCAAACTGCGAAGATGTCATGGACTGTGGTCTTTGAATAACAAAAAGCTGGGCATCTGGGGCGCCACCACTACCATTGTATTCGCAATCTAGATCTACCCCGCCCCTGGAAGCAATAACGCCACATACGGCGGTTCCATGGCCATCAGGGTCTGGGACTCCTTGATATATTGCATCAACCAAATCTGGATGGTCGGCCCAAACTCCTGTGTCTAAAACACCAATACGAACACCCAAGCCCGTATAATAAGTCCATAATTCCGTTAAACCAGAAATCTGACGACTATCATCTGCCTGTACATTAACAGAATGAGAAGTTGCTGTCAGAGATCTATTTGGCGTAGCCCATAGAACTCCACTTGTAACAGGTCTTGATACAAGCCAGTAATCCTCATACAAATAACTACCGTTTTCTGGTACAGAGCCAGATGTCATTTTAACTATCCAATCACCGGTCCAGTACCTATCTTCCGGTAAAACTGCATTATTCCAAGACCATCTGGTGATTGTTTTTACAAACCCTGAACCTGAAAGAGCATTCAGATCGGGGGATTGCCCCACCAAGGCAATGAAACTGTTTTTATCTGGCGCATAACCAGCGGGCCATAAGCCTGCCTGGTCCAAAATCAAAAGATCCATAGGAGTCAAAGATCTGTAAACTTCTACGCGAACAAGATCTCCTGGTGAACCTGGCAACGATGATGTCAATAAAAGACCCGAACCTGACTCACTGGATATATAATCTTCATCTAGCTGTTGCAGAATGGTCTGTCGTTCTTGATAATTCATACTAGACAGATCTTCAATAGATATGTAATCAGACGTTTCAATCAGTGGATAATCGCTAGATAAAAAGAAAACCAATAGGAAAATTGAAAATACAGACATAGTTACTCCCATTTATAGTTAATCGTATACCTAGAGATACTATAAATTGTACCGGTTCGTCAACCGCTAAATAAACTGAAACAGCAAGAGCCATCAACTATTGATTGCCCTTGCTGTAATATAAACAGAACTATTTAGCTAAGTCAAAAGGCTGTACCTAATCAGCGATTGCCGAATAGGGCACTAACTCTAGCTTTTAAAGTGTTTTCCAGTAAGAAAGCGATAGTGAGCGGACCCACGCCCCCTGGAACAGGAGTGATTGCAGAGCAACTGTCGAATACATCTTCATAATCCACATCACCAACAAGTTTTCCATGAGCATCAGTATTCATTCCCACATCAATCACAACAGAACCTGATTTCACCCAATCACTTTTTATCATTTCAGCTATACCCACTGCAACAACCAAGATATCTGCTTTAGCGCATAATTCTTTCAGGTCTGTGGTTCGGCTGTGCGCTATGGTAACAGTACAATTTTCCCGAAGAAGAAGGGCAGCCATGGGTTTACCAACAATGTTAGATCGACCCACTATCAGAGCATTTCTACCGACCATCTGTATTTTATGGTGCTTAAGAAGAGCTACGATTCCAGATGGTGTACAGGGGAATAAACCTTCTTCCCCCCTCCACAGCTTTCCTACATTTACAGGATGAAAACCGTCAACATCTTTTTCTGGAAGAACAGAAGAGGCGATCCTATGTACTGATATATGATCAGGAAGAGGAAGCTGCACAAGAATACCATGGACGGAAACATCTTCATTGAGAGAATCAACAAGTTCAAGTAATTCCTCTTCTGACGTTTCCAATGGCAAGGAAATAACATTGCTATTAAATCCAACTTTTTTACATGCCCTCTCTTTGGCACCCACATAAACCTTACTGGCAGGATCATCTCCAACCATAATAACAGTAAGGCCTGGGGGCGGACCTTCTAGTTGCCCAACTCTTTTCTTCAAGGAGAGTCGTACGACTTTTGCAAATTTTCTTCCTGATAAAACAATTGCCATAACAATTAGCCCTTAGCTATTTTTTCGATCTGAACCCAAGTCTGATACTGTCTGTGACCGGTTTTTCTTTGGTATCCCTTGCGTCTTTTACGCTTAAAGATAATAACCTTAGGACCTTTTGACTGTTCAACTATTGTACCTTGAACCTTAATACCTTCAATGAAAGGTCGTCCAACAACAACTTTGTCATCTTTAGCCACAAGAAGAACATCTTCAAATGTAAGAGAAGTGCCTTTTTCGCCTTCAAGTCGAGGAACCATAATCTTCATACCCGGCTCAACTCTGAACTGGTATCCACCTGTCTTTATAATCGCGTACAATTCGTACCTCCATTTATATTATACAACCACACCAATAAACCATATTTTGAAACCATTCATAACTGCGCAAACTTATACTAATTCAGTTCTTCAAGGTCAAGCTCTGGCCTCAGGAGAATAAAGATTGGTGATTTCTTCATGCGAATCTAAAGAAAAAACCTTGAATTCTTCTTGAAGCATTCGTTCATCCTCGTGAACATGAACTGATAACTTATCACTTCTGGCAGTGAGGTATT
Source organism: Candidatus Sabulitectum sp. (assembly GCA_029938555.1). Classification (GTDB taxonomy): domain Bacteria; phylum Fermentibacterota; class Fermentibacteria; order Fermentibacterales; family JCC-6; genus Sabulitectum. Next base: position 34,475 of record JAOZUR010000010.1, read on the forward strand.
CAAGCCTTCTACCATTTTCTTCCATGAGAAAACTTGATACAATTGGATTAATTGTAACAACAAGATTCATATGTGTTTTCCCATTGGCTGCCCTCTCTAGGAATCGTTCAATCTCTGTAAGAACACTTACTGGAGTTTGAATTCTTCCTGTACCGGCACAGAATTTACAAGCAATAGACATGGACTGCACCAAGCTTGGCCTTACCCTTTTTCTTGTCATCTCCACAAGACCCATAGGGCTTACCTGGCAGGTTTTTGTTGGTGAACGGTCTCTGCCGAGTTCGCCTCGAAGACAATTAACGACTTTATCCCGATGAGAAGAATTATCCATATCAATAAAATCAATAACAATAATCCCGCCCAAATCTCTAAGGCGTAGCTGTCTAGCTACCTCTCGGGCAGCCTCCATATTTGTCTTAAAGATCGTATCTTCCTGTCTCTTCCGACCCACATACCTCTTTGTGTTAACATCTATCGCTACAAGAGCCTCGGTATGATCAATAACAATTGACCCTCCACTCTTCAGCGATACTTCTCTTCTTACAAGACCTGAAATTTCTTTTTCCACTCCATAATGATCAAAAACAGGTGTTTTTCCCCTATATAATTTCACCTTACCGGCCACACCAGGGTCAAAAGTCTTCAGATACTTACGAATCTGCTTAACGACAATTCTAGAATCACAAACAATTGCATTTACATCAGGTGTTACTAAATCCCGAACTGTCATTGTAATCAAATCGTGTTCCTGATGAAGAAGAGCAGGTGCTTTAGATTTAACGGTAAGAGTTCCGATTTCTTTCCATTTGTTTACAATTCTTTCCACATCTGTTTTAAAACTATCTTCATCCTTATCAATACCGGCGGTTCTTGCAATTATCCCAAATCCTTCGGTTTTCACCTGCTGAATAATCTTTCTGAGTCGACTTCTTTCCTGTCTATCAATAATTTTCCTAGATACACCTGCAACGGAATCGCCTGGCATGCTAACAACATACCTGCCTGCAATGCTTATTCTGGTGCTGACTCTTGCACCTTTGGTTCCAATAGGTTCCTTAGTAACCTGAACAAGTATTCGCTGCCCCTTTTCTAACACTTTCTCAATAGGACGACGGGTTTCGTCTGACCTTGGAGGTTTTCCCTCAATAAGAGCTCTAGCAAAACTTTTTTCATCAACTAACTTTTCTCTCACGTCTGATACATGAAGAAAAGCACTTCTTTCTAATCCAATATCAACAAAAGCAGCCTGCATCCCAGGAAGCACTGCATTAACTCTACCAAGATAGATATTTCCAACTATACGCTTATCATCAGCCATTTCAACAATAAGCTCCATTAGTCGGCCATCTTCTATCACAGCAATTCTAGTTACTTCAGGATGCTGGTTGACTATAAAATCAACCTTCATTAATCACTTCTCCTTCAGCTAAGGCCATGAGCGTCACAAGATGTCCGTCATGGTCCGTAGCAAAAATGCTTTTTCTTACTATTGTTTTCCACTTCACGCCAGCAGCCTCCAGGATTCTGTCCGGCCTAGAAGTTCCCTTCCGTGGATCTGAAACAATATTAACTCTATTAGTATCCTCAACTGACACAGATATAACCAACTGGTTCAGTCCTAAATATTCAATCAATTTTTCGGTACAATCAACTCCATCAATAATATACTCTGCTGCGACTGTTAAAGAACCGGGAGATTTATACTTCCCTGAAATCTTTTTCGCCGCTGTTATCTCAAATCCTGTAGGTATTACATTCCTGATAGAATTCAGTACCTGATCAAGTTTTACAGATTTCATTAACTGAAAATCAAGATACTCACTTTCACTACCCATCCCCAATGGAATAGGTTGCGAGAAAACAAGCTTCATTCTTCTGGCAAAACCTGTACTGTAATATACTGGAAGTTCAGTTCTTCTGAGTATTCTTGTCCACATTCGCACCATGTCAAGATGAGAAGTAAATCTAGAAAGCCCAGTTTTAGAGTACCGTAATCGAATTCTTTCAACAGGCAGTGCTGTTGATAATACAGCAGTTTCATTGGTTGTAGAAACAGACTGAGGAAAAGGCAGAACCACTCCGTCACATCCCCCACAATGGCTACAGCCAGCTTCTCGGCAGTCAAGAAGAATTTCTTCCAAAGCAGATCGTTCGTATTCTTTCTTTAACCATTGCTTTTTTATACCTGTATCGACAAAATCCCATGGAAGTGCATCTTCAGGTGAAAAATCAGGAACCGCGGTTAGCAAATCTTCCCAGACATCCCAACGAAATTGATCACTCCAACCATCAAAAACAGCTCCTTTAAGATAAGCTTGTTCAAGAATATCCTGCGATTCAATATCACCCTTACAAAGAAAATGCTCTACAATTGATACTCTTGGATCGTTCCAAGCTACTTTTGCTTTTAAACAAGAACTTCTTACAAGTTGAATTTTACGCCACAATTCTTTGTAATCAGACTGATTACACCACTGAAAAGGCGTATGAGGTTTAGGAACAAAAGGAGACAAAGCTGCGGTTACAGTTCTCTTTCGACCCATTATTTTCGCTATAGAATCTGCAAGATTCGCTATTGCAACAATATCCTCATCTGTTTCCCCTGGAAGCCCCACCATAAAATAAAGTTTCACACCTCGTGCACCCATTTTAGAAGCGGTTTCAGCTGCTTTAATAATTTCATCATGCGAAAGAGGTTTATTAATTATCCTTCTCATTCGTTCACTACCAGCTTCAGGGGCCATTGTAAGGCTACCCTTAAAGAATTTCCTATTACTCACACTTGGAAGTGTATCCGGCCTGAGAGAGGGTTGAGATATTCTAAGATGCATAGATTCCTCTAGCTGAGAAAAACCTTTCAAAAGAGAATTTATTCTGGAGTAATCACTAAAAGAAAGAGTAAGCACTCCAGCCTGCTCCCAGCCTGTGCTGTGAACAGCCCCAGAAATGATCTTAAATATATCTTCCGGTGACCTTTCTCGAACAGGCCTTGATAGCTGCGAAGCCTGACAGAACCTGCAACCACGGGTGCATCCCCTAGATATTTCCACCACAGCTCTATCATGTGATACTGTTGCCATGGGAACAATTTGCTCCACTGGGGCGTCATCAATATCCAGTTCCTTTACAGTAGCCCAGCGAACAGTTTCTCCATTATGATACTTAGGAACCAAGACAGAAGGAAGAGCTGAGGCCTTCTTGAGTTTTTCGTTTTTATCCAAGTCCGAAGACAGAATATCCATTAAAGGTCTAAGACCTGCTTCAGCTTCTCCCATGAAAAACACATCAATAAACGGCATAAGAGGCACAGGATTTGCCAATCCACCTCCGCCTGCAAGAATGATCGGATCAGAAGCTTTCCGTTTTTCTGAACGGATTTCAAGTCTCATAAGATTCAAAAGACACAAAACATTGGTGTACAGAATTTCTGTAGATATTCCAAAACCCACTACATCACTCTGATACACCGGATCTCCTGCTTCCAGATCTACCCAGTTTAAATTCTGTTCTTTCATCAATTTATACATATCAGCAGCTGGGAAAAAAGCCCGCCGTACTGAATATTTATTCTCTTTCAACAAAAGATGACGGACAACCTGCAGACCAAAATTGGAAGCCCCAAGTTCATAAGTATCTGGATAAACAAGTGTTACCCGATAACCAGCCTTTTGTAAAGCTGCATTATACTCGAAACCTATATACTGCTGTGGTCGCTCTATATCACCTAAAACATCAAGTAGACTTCTTTCTAACTCCAGAAAAAGACCTCCTGAGAAATCGGATTACTGAACAGTCCAGAAGACCTGGATTTGCTTACTGCAAGATCAAGTGCCATCTTTTTAACAAGTGCTTCATCTGTATCAATTAAATAACCCATTCTCCACAAAACACTGTGACTCAAAGACAACACTGGAAATTCTCTGCGTTTCAGCAGTTCAGTCCAGTTATCACTAATACTGTCTACAAAATCCTTAACCACAATACCAACCCACTGCAACTCTGTATCTTCTTCAGGAAAAGAAATTTCTTCCCCTGCAAACATCCATGACTGTTTATTTGGATTAACAATATCAGAAAAATGCTTTACAACATTAGAAACAGTATCAATTCCCCCTTCAATAACTTCAAAATCCCAGAGGTCATACCTTTGAATTTTAAGAGGTGGTAACTGTAAACGCATGGCTTTAATTGCATTAAGTGCAGTTATAGCCTGTGGGTCTGGGGTATTTAATTTTACCGCAATCTGAAGGCTATCCATTATTTTCTCCAAGGTACTTTGCAAGACTTTTAAAAACAACAGCCCCAGGCCCTGGTTTTTCTTCAAGATCTTTTAATGATGCATTTCTTCGTAACTCTCCCCATGGACCTTTAATCCCAGGTGGAACCTGCCATAAATGAAAACAACGCTCAGGGTGAGGCATAATAGCAAGTACATTACCTTCCGGATTCATAAGAGCTGCTATATCAAGAATTGACCCATTAGGATTCTCAGGCCAACCTTCTGCTGCTTCTCCGTTAACTCCACAGTAAACAAGGCCAATATTGCTTTTCACCTTATCTAAATCATCTTCTCGAAAAACAAATCTGCCTTCTGCATGAGCAATTGGTACTGGAATCGCTTCCTGTCCCAGAGCACAAAGCCATGGAGACTTTTCTCTGGCTTCATCGGTTGATTTCAAATAAACCCAATCAGAAAGATAACCACTTCGTCCAGGAGACAAATTACTGGCAAGAGCACCCTGTATAGCCCCTGGTTTCCAACCTGGTACTAGACCACTCTCAACCAGTACCTGAGCTCCATTACAAATGCCAAGTATTGGTTTGCCATTAACGGCTTCCTGAAAAATTAAATCCATAATGCTCTCACCGGCTGCAACAACACCTGCTCTTATTCTATCCTGGAAAGAAAACCCACCTGGAAGTATATATGCATCAGCTCTACTGTCTGAGAGTTTTTCTATTTCATTCCAATTATATATGCGAGTATCAATACCGGATTTTCTTAAAACTCTGGCAGTCTCAAACTCACAATTGGAACCTGGAAATCTTATCACCGCAGCTGTAGACATCAAACACCCTCCTCACGCCATACAATAGAAGCAAGCTTATCCGACCATTCTTTCCTTAACGCTTCCAGATTTACAAACCATCCATTGCCTGATACGGAAGACTTGTTACACACTTTCCCTGCAACAGAAACAAACTCAGGAAGAGTAATATCCTCGATAAAACGACCATCTACTTCCATTAAATATCCTGGAGTTTCGGAAAATAGCGTTACAGGATTTGAATCTAATGAGAACTCAATACCCAATTTCCCACTGGCCAAAGCCATTTCTGCACCGGCCACTGCAAGTCCACCAATGCTTATGTCATGGACAGAGAATGCCTTTCCATCATGAATTGTACTAAGAACCCAGTCTGCCATTTTTTTCTCAAGAGCACCTTTAAAAACAGGAACAGTTCCCCCATGATGGTTTAAGCATGTCCGATAAAAAATACTACCACCAAGCTCATCCTTTCGTGTACCAATTAAAAGAATAAGATTACCTTCTTTTCTAAGAACAATATCTGTAGCCTTTCGGTGGTCATGTATCTTTCCGAAAACTGCAACAATAGGCGAAGGCGGAATTGCTTTGCCACCGATTGACTGATTGTAGAAGCTAACATTTCCTGATACTATTGGTAACGGAAAATCTCCACCACTAAATCCGAGTGTATTACAACCTTCAGAGATTCCTGCAACAGCCTGTTTGAACTGCCAAAATGCCTTAGGGTCTTCCGGGTTTCCAAAATTCAGGCAATCAGTGGCACAAATGGGTGTTGCACCTGTAGCAACCACATTCCTTACTGCTTCACCAACAGCATGAGCCCCACCGAGGAATGGATCAAGTTCACCATACCATGGATTACCATCTCCGCTAACAGCAAGTCCTACACGGGAGCCTTCAATGGGAACAGAAACACATGAATCAGCTTCTCCAGGCCGCAAACGGGTGACTCCTTGTACTTCTGAGTCATAATAAGACCATATGTGCTCGCGACTGCAACCTGAGACGGAAGTAAGAATTTTCACAAGATCAACGGAAGGATTGCATGGTCTGGAATCAGGTTCCACTATTTCGTTTTCAATAGGAAGTTCTTCCCGTTCATAAACAACACCTTCGGTAATGTAATTAATTGGCGTCTCGGCTGCATTTTCGCCTCTGCATACAACATTATACATAGGCTTGGAAGTAAATTTTCCAATAACAGCAGCTCTGCAATTAGGAAATAGTCTAGGTAATTCAAATTTTTCATTATATATGTTTAGAACATCATCAATTACAGTGGCCGGCACAGCAAGCCCATATCGTTCCTGAGTTTCACTGCATGCAATCACCTCTGGTGGAAGATTCTTGACAGATACAGGTACTGCATCAAGATCCACATCAATTCCCAACCCTCCATGGGCCGCAAGCTCACTGGTAACACAGGCTATGCCTCCAGCACCAAGGTCTTTAAATCCGAATTCTACTTCTTTTTCAAAAAGCATATCAAGAACTGCCTGATTGGCTTCTGATAACACCCTTTTCAAAAATGGATCAGCCACTTGAACTGATCCCATACCCAACTCTCCATCAAGATCAGCGCTTGCAAAAGTGGCGCCTCCAAAACCGGTACTATCTGTTGGTTTTCCTGTGAGGATCAAAACATAAGGTTCCTTATGGGCCTGCTCCGGAACAAAACTATGAACAATTCTGTCGTGTGGAACAACACCAAATGCCACCACATTCACAAGACAATTGTCATCATATCCTGGGTGAAATTCAGTATCACCACCCATATTGGGAACTCCAAGAGCATTTCCATACTTCCAGATACCCTCTACAACTCCCCTAACAATGCCTCGTGTAGTTTCGCCCTTCTTTCCCTGAGGGTCTCCAAAGCGAAGAAGATCCATGGAACCTGTTACCCTAGCACCCATACAGTAAACATCCCTGACAATACCGCCAATGCCAGTTGCCGCCCCTTCAACCGGTAAAACCTGCGATGGATGATTATGACTTTCATGAGCCACAACCAAATCCCATTCTTTACCGTCCTGATGGCAAAAACTTACAACACCTGCATCTTCTCCAGGTCCAATTACAACACCTGGCGAATCTGTTGGAAGGGTCTTCAAAACAGATTTTGAACTTTTATATGAACAATGCTCACTCCACATGGTATCAAACAGATGAAACTCAAGCGGTGTGGGCAGTCTATCCACATAACCAGCCAGCTTATCTGCCTCATCAGCAGTCATCGCTAACCCCCGTTTTGAAATCTCTTTCTTCAGCTCTTCTCTATCTGGTCTTTTTGACATAATACCTTCCTGTTCTTAATTCTGGCTATGTCTCATAATAACCTTCAAATTCTTTTGTTTCTTCCTGTTCTAATTTTTTAAGCAATTCATGGGTTTCATATCTCGATCCACCATTAACTTCAATACATTTCATGTGTACGGAACCCATGAGCGTACCGTTATTCAAAGTAAGCTGAGGTATTTCCCCTCCAAGTTTTCCCATAACCCAGTTCATACCTTCACTATCTGTTCCCGGCAGTAGAAGAAGAATTCTACTTATGGTTAATCTTAATCCAATATCAATGTTCCGTAAGGATGAATGAATATACTCGCTAGCGACTTTCATAATATCTTTTGTATCATTATGCTTTTCATTCTCAGCAAACTTAAAATTAAGCTCTATAATCGCAAGATTACTTCCAAATCTTTCCACCCGTTCGAGCTCGTTATCAAGAACAAACTCAAGAGAATGTTTCCCCAAAAAACCAGTGTCAGGATCAAGAGTTGATGACCTGGCCAGTCGTTCAAGTTTTCTAACATTCTCAAGAGCAGCTGCACCAACCGCAGCAAGAGCCCGCAGAGTTTCCACCCGGAGAACTGAAGGTCCCTCAAAATCCCCTGCGGTAATAATACCGTACAGAATTCCCTCCACAAGCATTGGAGCAGCGTAATCAGGCTTAAAACCTGGAATATCACTCATTATCATATTTCTACGGACCAGCACGCTCTCGTTTTCCAGATCCCCTCGAAACAACAGTCTACCTGTTTCCGCAGCCAGTCCAACAAAACCTTCACCAAGCCCTAAATTTATCTGTTCTTCTGGTTTATCTGTGAAACCGGACGAGCTTGCTAGGCACAGTCGGGCACCGGTTCTATCTGCAAGAAAAATAGATGTTTCTTCAGCTTTTAATAAACTTTGAGTTGCTCTGTTCAAAGATTTTACTACCTCGTCACTGTCTTTGCAAGTAAGTACTTTTTTTACAAGATCAGGAAAAAGTTTAATAAGATCACTTCCCCTTAACTGACCTTTCTCCAATCCCTGCACAGTGAGGCTTAATTTTGCAAGCTCGGTTGTAGCTCTTCTGGCAGCTCCCGTAAGAATTTTTGCCTCATCTGAAGTTGCAACTTCCTTTTTCCGCATAAGATTCTGAAAAATGAGAAAAACTGTGGCAGCGCCAAGTACAATACCTGTAACTAATCCAATGAACATAATTCTCCCTTCCAGTCAACTAGGTTATTAGTTTAAGCCCAATCTACCTAAAATATAAGATTCATTTCGAAGATGATTATCAATGGTACAGATACGACTCAGTTCCTGTTCAGGAACAACCCTTGTAATTTCGCCCTGCGAAAGAGCAGCGGCAGCAAATGATTCGCCATGTTCCATTGCATGCATTGCAATTTTTTGAACAAGGGCATAAGACTCTTCCCGTGTCAAACCATTTTTAGACATAGCCAGCATTATTCCCTGGGAGAAGTATCTGTCACCAGCTTTTTCTACATTTTCTGCAACAGCATCTTTCATAATTCGTAAACCGGATGCTAGGTCTGCAGCTTTTTGAAGACCATAAAGAGTTACACCACAAGCATCTGGGAAAATAAAACGTTCAGCTGCTGAATGGCTGATATCTCTTTCATGCCACAAAGCTGTATTTTCTAATCCGACCTGCAGATAACCACGAAGAAGACGGGCGAGACCACACAATCGTTCGCCTACAATTGGATTTCTTTTATGAGGCATGGCGCTGGAGCCCTTTTGTCCTTTGCCGAATCTTTCTTCAACTTCGCCAACTTCCGTTCTCTGAAGATGTCTGCATTCAGTTGCAAATCTTTCCATAGCACCACCAATGGCTGCTAGAGCATAAAGAAATTCCGCGTGACGGTCTCTTGCCACCACCTGAGTGGGAACCTCTTCCACCGAAAGTCCGAGTTTTTCACAAACAAACTCTTCAACTGAAGGATCTAGGTATGCATAAGTACCAACAGCCCCTGAAATAGTACCTACACAAGAAGAAGCCAGACTATTCTCAAGCCTTTTTAAGCACCTAAGATACTCAGAATAATGGCCTGCAAACTTTAGTGCCATAGTTGTTGGTTCCGCATTCATACCATGAGTTCTACCCATACAGACAATGCCTTTTGACCTTTGTACTAAACCCTTAAGAGCTTCCCCATAAGTAACAAGGGCTTGCTTGATCAAAACACCAGAGTCTCTGATCTGCATTGCAACGCATGTATCCAGAATGTCACTGGAAGTCATTCCGTAATGAATGAATCGACTTTCCAGACCAAGAGATTCGGAAACTGAAGTAAGGAAAGCAATCACATCATGTCTGGTAACAGCTTCTATTTCATTAACTCTTTGAGTATCAAAAGAAGCATTTTTTTTGATCTTTTCAAAATCCTCCACAGGAACCAGACCGGCTATGGTTCTGGCTTCAACTGCGAGAATTTCAATTTCTAACCATCTGGAATATCTGGCTTCAGTTGTCCATATCTGGGTCATTTCTGGAATTGCATATCTCTCTATCATTTTAGCTCCTGAACTAGTGGGGTAAAACCGCACCTGTAGTTAACCCGGCATAAATCCAGGCAAAAAGTGATTTATCGGGAATGTATACTTTGTACCAGTCAGTTGCCTCACCGGTTACCAATAAACTATCTCCGGAAAATACAGATCCCACAATTGCATACTGTGTTCCTGGGCCTTGTCTTAAATTTACATTTCTTCCTGCGACATAAACAGTCTGAAACGGATTTGAATTTGTTGCCGGTGATAAAACACTGGATTCTGCCCCCTGGGTGACAAGCGTGTTTCCACACCCGGAAATCAGCACAATAATTATTAAACTAAACAAAAAATATTTCATTAACCCTCTCAAAAACAGCAGAGCAAATATGGAACTAAACCTGCTAGTGCCAAACTACTGTCAGCTATGACCCTAACGGACAATTCAGAAGGAAATGATTCCTTCTCAAGATAAATATAAGACAATATCAAAATAACAGGTGCAATTACAAAACCAGAAGCACACATTGGAAATTTACCTAATAAAACTGCAATAAGCTGCACAAGGCCACTTAAAACTGCTGATGTTATCAAAATTTTTCTACACCTTGCTGCACCTAAATGCAACGGAAGCGTATCCATGCCCAATAAGGCATCTCCTTGCAAATCCACAAGATCAAGGAATAATGATCTTCCAAAAAACAAAAAGGCTAAAGATGTTGGCCATACAAATAATTTCAAACTAAAATCTAGTCCAGCTAAAGATACTGCAGGCAAAATACAAACAAGAAAACTCCATGCTAAAGTAAACATGATTTCTCGAGAACCTGGGATTGCCCGAAGCAAATTAGAGAAATAATTTTTCCCTATCAAGGGCATGGCATAAAGCAAACAGAAAAGAGTGGCAATCGCAGTCCAGAATAACCATAATTTACCTAGATAAATAGATAAAACAACTGCTCCTAAAAAACTAAAACCAGCAAGAAAAATCATTTTCCCTTCATTTGCTCTTATGAATTCCTGTCGTTTTTGACTTGTCATGGTTACCCGCCTGCATTCAAGAACAGCGGTAAAATTAGTAAATGACCAAAGAAGAAACCCAGCAGCAATTCCAGCAACTGCCCATTCTTCACCACCAAGAGTTTTGCCCTGTGCAAGTGTTATAACCAAGGCGATCAAAGGAATATGAACACCACTGAATATCAGGCTTCTAAATACTCTGCGTAGCCGACCGGCCCCTGTTGATTCTCCTTGTATTTCAAGCAACCGCTCTCGAACCTTTCTTATGCTCCAGCCAGGAGTGGAAGCACCGGCGGATAACAGAACTCGACGATACTTCACAATAATATCTGCATCAAGTTCATCTTGACTCTCTATTTTAAATACAGGCAGCCCCGTTTCCCCAGCAATTAATGCAAGCCTTTGGGTATTAGCACTGTGTCTTCCGCCAACAATCACAACAGCATCAGCTTTGTCGAGTAATTCCCTGAGTTCTTTCTGCCTTCTGGCAGTAGAGTCACAAATTGTATTGGAAGACTCTATCGCAGGCCATCGCTTCTTCAGAATAGAAAGTATCTCAGATAAGGTAATGCTGTTTTGTGTTGTCTGGGACAACAAAAATGGTTTTTTAAGTTCTGGTAAATTAAGAGCATCTTCCACAGACGAAATAACTCTACCTGAAGTACCAGCTGATGAAAGAATTGCTTTTACTTCATGATGGCCAGAATCACCAAAAATAATAACATCATAACCTTTTTTTGACATTTTAGTTGCAATTGAAAGAGCTCTTCCAACTCTTGGACATGTAAGATCCCGTAAGTTCAAAGGAAGTTTTCTTAATCGATTTCGTTCTTCAACTGTAACACCGTGGGTTCTTAAAAAAAGTGTACCACCAGACTCATCCCATGGTTCATGGGATGTGGCAACTCCTCTGTCTTTTAAGGCCTTCAATACTTGAGGATTGTGTACAAGGGGGCCATAAACACGAAATGGACCCTGCCCCTTCTTGATTTCAGTAACAACGCTGTCAACAGCCCTGCGCACTCCCCAGCAGAAACCTGCGGTCTTTGCAACAATTACACTCATAAGGGTAAGATACAAAAAAAACAGGTGTTTCCGTTAACCTTATCAAAAAAAGATTTTTATGAATATCACCTATAACTAAGAAGGCCGGCCTCAGAAGAGACCGGCCAAAAACAATTCGCTATACTTCAGTCAGTTGACTAAAATGTTGCCTTGAGTGAACCCCATGTGGTGTTATCAAGAGCAGCAGCTGGAATAGTAGCAAGAGCGGAGATAAAGTAATCACCAGTCCATGGTTCCCAAATGATGAAATCATCACTGAAGAAACTATGACCACTGTTGGCTACATCACCGAGAATTGCTGGCCATCCACCGGCACTCATCTCTGTGTTCTGGAATCCCCAGAAGTTACCTTCTGCTACGATTGGTGTAGCATAAGAAATGATCTGTGGAGCATAATGAATAGCAGTGATCATGGTCTGATCAAGCTGTGTCACTGGTGCCATTGCATCGCCATTCCAAAGTTCGATATAGGTATCGGAAGTATCCCATGGGTAGCTACTGTGGTGGTAGAACCAGAATTCAAGTTCTTCAACTGCTGCGCTGGTTTCACCTGGAACGAAGTCCTCAGTGTTGAACCATACGCCTCTGTACATTCCACCCCAAGTGAGCCACTGTGCGGTTCCATCATCATACACGAGCCAATCAGCATCTGTTCTCTGGATAGGATCGAGATTAACTGCGACCTGTCCTGCGAAAGCTGCCAATGAAAGTACAGCAAGAATTGCTATTACGTTCTTCATGACTCTCCTTTCTTTTAAGTTTGAGTAACACGAACCCCTTTAGTTTTCAACATCACGCAAGAAACATTCTGCTTATTTTCAATCATGTCAAGTACCCGACCATTACCCTATTTCTCATGTAGTAACTTCTTCAATATATCACGATACCGAGCAGCCTCTTCAAATTCAAGATGTTTTGAAGCCTGCATCATTTTCGTTTCTATTTCAGTTATTCTGTCCACAGTGTAAGTCTCAGCCATTTCCGCAGCTAGAAGGCTTTTCTTTTTACCCATGATATCAGCAATGCCTGTTGATCTTATTATTTCTTCCCTACTTTTTACAATTGTAGTGGGTTTAATACCATGGGTTTTGTTATAAGCCATCTGTATCTCACGGCGGCGTGCTGTTTCATCCAGAGCATATTTCATGGAAGCTGTTATCTTGTCCCCATAAAAAATCACTTTACCTACATTGTTTCTAGCAGCCCTGCCGGCAGTTTGTACAAGACTTGTTCTTGATCTTAAGAATCCTTCTTTATCTGCATCCATCACAGCCACCAGAGTAACTTCAGGCAGATCCAAGCCTTCCCTTAACAGGTTAACTCCAACAAGAACGTCAAACTCAGCAAGCCTCAATTCTCTCAGTATAGAAACCCTTTCAAGCGCATCTATCTCACTATGGATATAATTTGTTCTGAAATCTAATCTTCTAAGATAATCTGTAAGCTCTTCAGCCATTTTTTTTGTAAGAGTTGTGATCAGTACCCTTCCAGATTTCTCGGTTGCAGATCTAACCTGTTCAACTAGATCATCCACCTGACCGGTGGCAGGTTTAACTTCAATAACAGGATCTATCAACCCTGTTGGTCGAACTATCTGCTCAACAATATTTGTAGAAATATCCAGTTCATAATCAGCTGGAGTAGCTGACATACAAATCTTTCTTCCGGTAATTGCCGTAAACTCTTCCAAAAAAAGTGGTCGATTATCAAGAGCTGAAGGCAATCGAAAACCATAATTTACCAAAGTTTGTTTCCTTGATCGATCTCCTTTAAACATTCCTCTGATCTGAGGGAGAGTACGGTGACTCTCATCCACAAAAACAAGATAATCATCAGGGAAATAATCAAGCAAACAGGATGGGCGTTCACCAGGTTTTCTATCACCAATAACTCTACTGTAATTTTCAATGCCAGAGCAGTAACCGGTCTCACCCATCATCTCCAGGTCAAAATTAGTTCTTGATTCAAGACGATGCGCCTCAAGCATTTTACCTGCTGCTCGCAATTCTAGCAGTCTATCCTCAAGTTCTCTACTGATTCTACCCATGGCGAGATTAAGCTTTCTCTCACCTGTAACAAAATGCCTTGCTGGAAAAATCATGGTTCTTTCGAGAGTACTCATAACACTACCGGTAAGATGATCTACCTGTTTGATACTTTCCACAAAGTCACCAAAAAACTCAATTCGAATACCTGTGCTTGCATACGAAGGAACCATATCAACTACATCACCATTCACCCGAAAATGACCACGAGTAAGTGTCAAATCATTCCGTCTGTACTGCATTCCTATCAATTTCATTAGAAGCTTATCTCTGGATAAAGTGGTTCCAGCAACTATATTGAATCCAGTGTCCATAAAATCCTTGGGGGCTCCAAGTCCATACAAACAGCTCACAGAAGCAACCACAATTACATCACTTCTGCTGAGTAAACTGGCTGTTGTCCGTAGTCGCAACCTGTCCAGCTCTTCATTTAAACTGGCATCTTTTTCGATAAACATGTCTCGGGCTGGTATGTATGCTTCAGGTTGATAGTAGTCATAATAACTTACAAAATACTCAACGGCATTATCTGGGAAAAAACCTGATAACTCCCCGAAAAGCTGTGCAGCAAGGGTTTTGTTGTGACAAATAACAAGAGAAGGCAAATTCATTTTCTCAATAACATTTGCCATGGTAAATGTTTTTCCAGAACCTGTCACCCCAAGAAGTGTCTGCCACTGAGCTTTTTTATTCAAACCATCAATCAAACCCTTAATAGCCCCTGGTTGATCTCCCGAAGGGCTATAAGGGGCTTGTAAAGAAAACCCAGACAGAACTATACCTTCAGACTTTCAAGTGGCAACTCAAAACCAGCAACTGGCACAGTGATTCCCCATGCTTCCAGTACCCCTGGATGAAATTCCCCAAGAATACCCACCACTTCCCCATTTATCAGCACAGAAGCACTTCTACCGGGAATAAATCTGGTATCATCAATAGGTTTTAAAGAAAGATCCAGTCCTCTCAAATGACATATAACACCAAGTATGGAATGAACAGCTCCGAAATCACCATCTCCCACACTTACTGCAAGGATCATTGTAGTATTGCACAGTGTACTGGTTGAACGACACAGCGTTTCTCCCACTGTAAACAGTCGATGCGGGAAAGCAGCATGCCCACTTGATGCTTCCACTTCAAGAAGAGCCGGCAAAAGGCTATTGGAAACAACACCATATTCTGCAGTCATAGGGTTACTGATTTTTATTGGCAATTCTGGAGTTCTTGTGCGTTTTGTAATTTTCTCTGTACTGGTAAGGATAGGTCTCATTATCTCCTCACAACCTGCACCAACAAGCAAAGATTTAACAGAACGAGCTAAAATTTCAACTGGGGCTGCGGAGCCAACAGTGTATTCTGCTGGAAGAATAGGTTCTATATTATTCAGTCCTATGGATATGACAATATCTTCCATAAGATCTCTGGGATGTATACCATCTCGGCGATATGGAGGCATAACAGCAGTAACAGAATTACTAGATACTTTGATCTGACCGTAATCCATCTTTGAAAGAAGAATATTCAGGTCAAGTTCCTCTGCTGGGGAACCAATCATTTCCGTAATCTCTGCAAAAGTTGCTGTAAGGGTATCGTTATAAAGAACAGGTGTAACAGTGACTTTTCCATCTGGATATCTTATCTCAACCGGGCTGATAAATGCGCCTCTGTCTTCAAGGTTACAGGCAAGAATGGTTGCTGTGAGGTTCACAGTATGCCAGTCAGTTCCAGTTACTTCACAAAATAATCTGCTGTCTCCAGGGGTCACCTTGCCGGTTGAAAAACTATTAAGAACCGGTGGGAATGATAGAATTTCACCTGAACTATCTTTAAGCACAGGGTAACTCTTAAAATCACTCAACAGACCAGCATATTTAATGCCTGCTTCTGTTTCTTCCAGTACCTGTGAGAAGCTCATCTCTGATTCTTCACCAAGGGGGTGGAATCTGGTATCAGGAGATGTGACAGAATATTCCACTGGGAAACTTAATCCATCAAGAGGGTAAAAACCGATGGCTGCGGTTTTTCTCTCTTTTCCAAAACTGGAAGCTATTTTCTCCTGAGCAGTTATTAATGATTCGAGCCCGTCCTGATTCACCTTCCATCCAACAGCTGTGAATGCAGCGATGTATGGTCTTATTTCTTTTAGATCACTGTGAACATCAATATGCACAGCAGGTGGTTTCATAGAATCAAGATGTGATTCAGCACCATAATTCCAGCACCTTAAACCCCGAGCAACTCCTTCTGCAGTCCACAGATCTGGCCTATTGGTATCATTCAATTCTATCTTCACTGTTTTATCATTCAAACCATCAAGTTCAGCCTTGAGAGATTCAAGAAGTTTCTCAAGATTATCTGTGTTTTCCATTTTTGCCAAAGGAAGAAAATCCTTAAGAGGTATTTCAATTTTAGGCATTGTTTCCACCTCCGAGTAGTTTCTCTGGTGTTGACTTCATCTCTCTAAGTTTTGTGAGATCCGGGTTCAATAAGTCTCGTATATCTGAAAGACCCAGTGCAAGAAGGGCCATTCTATCCAACCCAAGTCCCCAAGCCACTACAGGAACATCAATTCCCATAGGTTCACATACCTCCCTGCGGAACAGTCCAGCACCACCCATCTCGAACCATCCAAGGGTTGGATGTTTAACATGAAGTTCAACTGACGGTTCTGTGAAGGGGAAGTAGGCAGGAACAAATTTGTATTCAGTAGCGCCTGCAACTTCAGTTGCGAAAAGCTTAAGAAGACCCAATAAATGCCTCATATTGATATGCTCACCTAGAACGATTCCTTCAACCTGGAAAAAATCAGGTAGATGAGTAGCATCAACCTGATCATATCTGAAACACTTTGCAATTCCGAAATACTTGCCTGGTATTTCCGGTTTAGAGCCAAGAGTTCTTGCGGAAAGAGCTGTTCCCTGTGAGCGCATTATAGCCTTCAAAGATCTATCCCACTGGAACGAATATTGCCAGCCTCGTCCACCGGTATTACCACCGTCCTCATGGGCAGCTTTAACTTTGTCGCCTATTATTTTAGATGGAGGCGCTACTTCAACTCCATCTTCCAGATAATAAGCGTCATGAATATCACGAGCTGGATGAAACTGAGGCATGAACAAAGCGTCATTGTTCCAGAATTCACTCTCTGCCAAAGAGCCTTTCATTTCCTGAAAACCCATTGCCTGAAGCTTATCTCTCACCGAATCAAGAAACATTGCATAAGGATGAAATCTTCCAATATGAATCCTTGAAGGAGGAATATCAACCTGATATCTCCTGAAAGATCCTTCTTTCCATTCACCAGACATCAAAATTTCTCTTGTTAATATTCCGATTGTACTTTTTCCAGCTGCTGCTTTCAGTGCTTCTCTGCCTGCTTGTGTTATTTCGATAACATTAGAGGAAGTTTCATTAATAACAAATTCTGCTCGGGATTTCCCCCTTTTGGGTGCCCTCTTGGTTACCTCAACTACTACATCTTTTTCCAGATCAGAAAGATTAAGGGTGGCTCCCGAAAGCAATACAGAATAAACATTTTTCCATATCAACGAAAAAACACCACCAGACACATCATTTACAGATAGACCTTCTTTGCCTTTGCTCAATATCCGACCTTTAACAAGAGCACCCATGGCGCTTCCCCACTGAGCTCGATCAAACAACTCATTCTTCTGTATTTCTGGCAAAGACGATGTTCCATTTTTTACAGCTTCAAGCAAAACCAGTTCAGGAGTTGTACCTTTTTCGGCATAAATAGAACCTACTGGCCCAAGTTCTACAGTAACAGTTTTTTCACTGGACAAGACGGAAGCCATTTCTCGAGACAAAAGCCACTGAAATGCCCTTCTATAAGAACCCTCATCCATTTTTGTACCTGCAATAGCATCCATATCACTTGCTGAGCCGTTCTCTACAAGCCAGCTAAGTAATGTTTTCTCCAGCGGGTGCAGGTCTTTTGATACAGTATCTGACAATTTACACCTTCTTTATTCCCAGACTGGTTCGTCTGAGTTGAGGAAAAGACCCTGTTCTGGTCTTGGAATTCGGTATTCACCTTTTAGTACCGTTCCGCATTCTGAACATTCAGCCATTCCCTGATTTACCACCGAGTCACAGACTGGGCAGATTCTTGCCATCATTCCGTCAACATAATTAACAAGTTCCCCGGCTGTTATAATTCCATTACCATCAATATCTGCAGCTCCTGTTGATCCCTCAAGTAGTATAGGAGTAAGAACCCTTTCACTCACTGATTTGTCTTCTCGGGCAGCTGTAAGAATAAGGATATTATCATCCTGTGAGAAGTCATTTACAAACCCGCCTGAATTACACGCATCGGTAAACAGGTAAATAGCGCCTGGAAAATCACTAAGAAGACTTCTCATCTCATCATCGGAAATATCTTCATTATAAAAGCATAAAACTTCGTTCATACCATCAGCTTCTTCAATCCCCCCAGAACCGGGAGACTGCTGAGAGCCATGACCACTATAGAATATCACCAGACGATCCGAAGAGTCTGCCCGGGAAGAAATATCTGAAACAGCCTTCCGGAATGTTTCAGCCCTAGCCTCTGCATCAACCATCAATATCATATGATCAGCCTCTGTTGATTGATCATCACGAAGGAACCTATAAAATTCAATAGCATCCATGCTGGCCCTAGAAAGAATATCGGCCCTGGATTCATAACCACTTATTCCTGCAACCACAGCCCAAGTCTCAACTGTTGAAACATCTCCAGAAGAAAGCATCTCTGCTGGAATTCTTTCTGCTTCAATTGTAAAAGTGCCTTGACCACCACGAGAATAAGGATACACAGTAACTCCATAAACAGCATCTTCTTCACAATACAGTGCCACAGATTCATCAGCAGCGTTATCAGTGTTACTTATCCCTCCTTCTGCTTGAAGGAAATATCCAGGACCACTTACAAGCATATCCAGATCAAAATCTCTTTGATCCCCGCGAAGCTCAATCACAAGAGTGCTTCCAGCCTGTCCATGGACAGTATAAAACATCTGCGGCAAAGAAGAATCATCAATTCTTCCATGGATCAGGCCAACAACCGGCTCAGCTTCTGTGGGCTCCACAGATATTTTGCACATACCACCTCTGTCAGAATCAAGAAAACAAGGTGATATCCACAGGGTATCTGCTCGTTGAGCCCAGAAACAGAAACTTTCATTACCTCTATCGGTGATTAAAAAAGCCGCAGGTTCTCCATAACTGTCAAATAATCTCAAGTCACCGTCTCTCTGTTTTTCAAAAGCAGCGGATACTGTGAAAAATCCAGAGGAAGGAGCTATGAACCGCAATAATTCAGATTGACCAAAACCTGTTTCAATTTCAACATCCCTTGATAAAGTGATGTCTGTCTCCGGAGCAGACAAATTAAGTTTGTATGGGAATGCATCAAGATCATCACCAACATCATAAGGTCGAACTTCAACTATCAACGGAGAGACATCAGCAGGAACCATCAACCCTTCTGTGGACAGATATGTAGTTGAAGAATAAATAACATCACCTTGTGTATTGCGCACAAAGAGATCAAGATCTCCATCGTTTTCATAAGTGAGTTCAAGAAGAGCTTCTGTTTCAAGTTCAGGTAGTTTGAATCGCTGAATAGAACCATCGATAGCGTCCCCAGAGAGAGATTCAGATAAAACATTCATTTCGCCGGTTCTCATCACCTCTAGAGTATAATCACCGTTGCCACCTTTGTTGTATCTTGAAACAACTATTTGTACGGTTTCACCTTCCAGCATATCAACTGAAAGTTTCTCTGAAGAATTGTTGCTATAACTTCCACTCCACAAATTATTTCCAACTCCATAGAGTTCTAAATCAAGATCAGAAGTTTCGTCACTTCCTCGAATAAGAAAATTCCAATTCCCCTCTTCTGGAACAGTAAAAGTCCATATCTCAGCCATAACCGAAGATGATAAAGAAGAGACTGCTCCGTTTAAATCAACAGATTCAGGCTCTAGATACAATACGGAAAAATCTACAGGATCGTCACTTACAGCCTTAATCCAGAACCAGTAATCACTGTATGCAGAAAGAATTAAAGGCTCTCCATCAGTTGAAAAAACCAGAACCTCTCCAGCATTATCATAAGCTGTCATGGGCACCGCCGGGTAAGATACCACTTGGATAACTGAATAATCACTTTCCAAAATCCTAACCCATTGAAACCCATCTATTTCAACACTGATTACATTTTCTCCAGCATTAACCCCAGGAACTGTAACAGGATCTGGAAGCGTCACTGCAAATGTAACAATAAACAAAAGAATAGAACCTAACAAAATAACCACCTTTCAACGCTCTGCAGAAGATACAAAATCCAAGGTTATAAGATAACGAAAAATGTAAAATCTGTCTGCTTTTCTAAAACAACTCAGCAAAAAGAGAAAAAGACGCACAAGAAATTTTAATATTGCTATCTATTGCAGAAATGCCTGTAGCAAGATCCCAAAGACACAAAAGACCATACCCAAAAAGTTTTCGGTTAAAAGAGATTACCAGAGGTACAGAGGCTCCATGAACAGAAAGGTGAAAACAAATGGTTTCTTCACCTGGCCGCCATGCATCTGGAAGCCTTCCACCGGTGGGCCACACAGAAAAAACCAGTTTCAGCTCCTGTGCAGAAGGTTCCGGTCTGCGAAGTAAATCAATAAATCTAGACATATCGCCACCAAGATGATGGATTGCAGCTCTGATCTGAGAAGTAGTTCGAACTGGATTGGAATCAGGATTAGGTAGCGCTGTTATAAAATCAATACCATCCTCACGACGATATCCAAGCTCAAGCAGTGAAGAAGCCTCTTTTGCACAGGCAACCAAAAGAGCCGATGCTCCCGCTGGAGGAAGAATTGTACTGGATACTGATTCATCAGTCCACAAGTTAACCTGTCGAAAGATGCTTTTCACCCTTTCCCCTGATGGCGTGCGAGATATATCAGTAATAGTTTGGTGCAACCTAGGTAATTGTGGAACTCTTACACCTGCTCTGCCCAATGCAGACCTTGCTGCAGATCGTCTGAACAAAATATCAAGATCATCTAATTTATTTAATTCCGCAGGAAATTTTACCACATTCCACTTCCCCTAGGATGATATTTTTTTACTGCTTCAGCCAAGCGTTTACGACTAACTGAGGTATACATTTCTGTTGTTCTAATATCTGAATGGCCTAACAACTCCTGAACGATACGAATATCAGCTCCACCTTCCAAAAGATGTGTTGCAAATGAATGTCTTAAGGTATGAGGATGGATAACAGAAGTTATGCCAGCTTTTAATGCAGAAGCACGAACAATATTCCATACAGTCATTCTTGATAGTGAATTACCGTTCCGCGTAAGAAATATCGCTTTTCCTGTTTTTTCTTTTAACAGACTTGCTCTCCAGTAGTCTAGGTATTTCCCCATCTGATCAATTGAAGGTGAACTCATCGGCACCATTCTTTCCCTGCTACCTTTACCAAGTGGACGCACCCAGCCTTCATGGAGATTCAATCTGTCCACTGTTAATGAAATCAATTCACTTTCCCGAAGTCCTGAACCATAAGCAAGTTCAAGAAGAGCTCTATTTCTTGAAGAAAGGGAATCATCACCAAACCAGACCTCAATAATCCTGACAACTTCATCAACAGAAATACAATGTGGCACTTTGAAAATTGCAGCAGGAGATCGTACCCGAGAGGCAGGATTTGATTCAATAATTTGATTTCTAGTTAAATAAGTAAAAAATGACCGAAGAGAAGATAGTTTCCTAGTAATTGTTGAAGGAGCCAAATTTATTTTCGCAAGGTGTTGTACCCATTGCCCTATTTCAGCAGAATCCGCTAAAACAAGATTACCAATAAACTCTCCTGCCTCTGTTATATCTCTGCTATATGCTGCCACTGTATTGGCAGACAAATTTCTAACTAATACAGCCCATGACAGGAATGCATCAAGATGTTCATCAGTGTTCACTCAACCACCCTAAAAAAGAATTCTCTTGTACAGGAAGTTCGCTGTGATCAGTTCCTGAGAATAAAGATACTGGCAACCCTTGATCAGAAAGCTCTGTTATGGCAACCAAGGCATCAATCCTCTGGGTAAAACCAAGAATAGCCACCGGTGTAGCCTGAATGAAATTCTGCACTTTGAGTATTGGAATTTTTAAGTAGTGGCTTAAAACAGTAATTGCCTGCTGTTTTTCCGTTTCGGCAACCTTATACAGATAAACAAAAAAAACACCAGAAGAATCTATGATTCCTGGAGGTACAAATGTATTTATTCGAATTGGAATTACATCCGGTACAGAAACAGCAGGAATAGTAAATTTGATGGAATCTGGTACTGTATACTGTTGGGTTTTTTCTGTTTCATTATGAATAACCGGAGGATTTATTATCTGCTCAAAACAAGATGGTTTTTTAAAAGAAAAAACATGAGGATCTATACTGTTTGAAAAATTGGCGGAGCACAAGCTATCATCAGGAGAGACGAAAGAAATAACCGGAGGTGGATCTGCTGAAGTTTTATCTGGTTTAAGGTTAGAGCTATACTGCTTATTTTGCGTGTCAGAGGTAGAAGACAATAAACTACCATCAGAACGTTCCAATGAAGCGGTGGGAGGTAAGGTTGTT
Source organism: Candidatus Sabulitectum sp. (assembly GCA_029938555.1). Classification (GTDB taxonomy): domain Bacteria; phylum Fermentibacterota; class Fermentibacteria; order Fermentibacterales; family JCC-6; genus Sabulitectum. Next base: position 57,088 of record JAOZUR010000010.1, read on the forward strand.
GTTATATCAGGAATTTGGCCGTAATTATTTTCAGTATTTCTAGAATTTGAGTTAACTGATTTAACAACTTTTTTATTCCCAGCCATCCTTAAAGAAGATGAGTAATTTTTCTTACTGGAAACTCCTATCAAATCCTGCGTTGATCTTATTTCAACAATTCCACCTGCATGCTCTAGTATATTTTTAATAGACTCGGCAGTTGCCAGATCTGTATCAGACCTGAGCGCAATAGGAATACTTGCAAGAAACTGAATAACCTGTTCTGTTGGAAGTTTGCTAAATTTTTGCAGTGCAATTCTGAGTCGACCGCGACTCCCTGGTCGATAACCCATTAAAACCGGTATACATGCACCATCATCAGGTAAAAAAGTTACTTCAATAGAACCATCATCAGGCAGCTCAGCTGAAAGAATTTCAGCTTTTTCTCTTGACATACCGGTCTGCAGAATCATTCCACCTGGAGAATCTAAAAGAGAACGAACAGTATCAATCGTCTCCCCAGTTCTGGCATATAAAACCGCAAGCATTCTGCCTGAAGGATTTTTTCCCTTTAAGACAATCTTCCATAACACAATTGTACCTCAGTCAACCTGACTCTGACTTAGATACAATTTATCACCTAGTTCAATCAAGTTGGCTGTTCTTGTACTAACAATCATTGCAGCACAACTATTTGCCTCTGTTGTAAGAACAACAACTTCAGCAATAGGTATTTCCGCTGTATAAACTGACTGATCATTAACATCTCTCACATGTTCGCTAGCAGTGTAGGCTGTAAAAACATCTCCTGGATTTATACCCTGTGAACTGCCTGCACTTAAATAAACCACATCATAAGTATAAGCACAGTTTCTATCAGGATCCCTGAAGCCCAGTACCCATAACAAACCTCGATCAACTCCTGGCTCATTCTGAATATGAATATCTGAAGCCGCCTGATAGGGAACCAGCATATCTCCTTCAAGTACTGTAAGATAACCATGCTGTATTTTTGCTATAGATGTTGAAGGGGTTGCACTTTCAATCTGGCATACTCCGGCAACTCTAATAATGTGTCCTTTCGCGCCTGTTTCAGGATCTTCAACCTCTTCACACTTTCTAAGGATATGATATACACGACCGATTTCCACACCATCATCGGCACCAAAATCTAGTTCAATCAGATCACCTGGAAGAGCTGTCAGATGTCTGTATACACCCTCTTCTTCTGGATTAGTGGCAAGAATATATCCCTCTGGTCGTAAATCGGAATAAGAAACAAATCCTGCAGATTCCCTTTGAAGGCGGGAAAGAATAGGCTCACTGGATCTGATAAGAACTGCACCAGCAGGTATTTCAGTAATATATTGTGAAGAACCTGCAGTAGATGCTATAGCACCGGTTGTATTGGGTATTTGAAGAACCATACCGGGAACAAGATATTCAGCGCCCTGTAAATTAGGGTTAGCTGCCAGTATATCTACCCATTTTTCCCAAGTACCATAATAATGGACAGATATATCAGAAAGAGTATCTCCATAACCAACAACATACTCACTTGCACCGGAAACAGTAACAAGAAGAGCGAACAACATAATTGTATATTTCATCAGGCCACCTTCCTTAAAATATTTATACACTATCGAATATCATAACTTCATAAATTCTAAACTCTAACACACTGCCAAGTCAACCTTAGTATTTTCATCTACTTGCTGGATAAAAAGAATAAGCACTAGAATGGTCTCGATTAATACATGCGTTTACTGTAACTGTGTAAATACCATGGGATTCCGAACTATTTTCCAATGGTACATTTACAGCCAGAGCCAATGAACCGTTAGCAGGAGATTCTCCTAGCCAGGAATCGCCAGCGGCAACAGGCAAATCTGAGCCTACTTTGAAAACAAGTTGACCTGATGTGGCGCCGGGAACCAAAGCAACGGAAGATGAGAACTTATCCTGTCCGTCTGGAGTAGAACTTCCTGTTTCAGTAAAAACAAAACCACTGCCATGCAATGAAAAAATATCTCCCTGCTCCAGTACTATTCCTGTATCAATCCATCCTAGGGCAGCATCCACGGAAAAAGTCTCTTGTAAAAAATCTGAATCCATCCAATCTACCTGGTAAACTGAATCTTCAGGAACCGAAAAGGCACCTGATTCAAAAAAACCATTAGAAGCTAAAATTTCACCGACAAATGAACTTCCATCTAAACACCAGACCCTACCGTAATCTGGAATATCAACAGAACCAGTAGAAAAAATTGCCTTTCCTGATTGGATTGATAAGAGCTCTCCAGTTAAAACAGTACCATCAGCAGCTACCAGAACATCCATCGGTTCACTTGAGCAACCAATGATAAAGGTAACTGAAAAAACAGTAAAAAATATGATAGAAATTCTATTCAATCTTATCACCTCTGATGATTAGAAGTTCCATTGCCTGATTTATGTTGGCGATTGGGACAAACTCCAGAGCATTCCTCTGCGCTTCTGGTACATCTTCCAGATCTCTTACATTTTCCTGTGGAAGCAGAATTCTCTTGATTCCAGCTGCAAGTGCACCTAAAACTTTTTCTTTAACTCCGCCTACTGGAAGAACTTTTCCACGAAGGGTAATCTCACCTGTAACCGCAGTAAGATTATGAACAGGGTCTTCACTAAGAGCACTAAGAATTGAGGCAGTTATTGCAACTCCCGCAGATGGTCCATCTTTTGGGGTGGCCCCAGCAGGAACATGAATATGTATGTCAAACTTTGTAGGATCATTGCGAAGGTCTTGTTTGTTTGCTTTTATCCAGCTTAATGCGGCTTTTGCAGACTCTTTCATCACATCACCAAGCTGACCTGTGAGTATTAACGAACCTTTTCCAGGAAGAAGAAGGGTTTCAATCATTAGAATCTCTCCTCCAACTGCAGTCCAGGCAAGACCGGTAGAAACACCTATTTCCGGTTTAGCAAGACTTGATTCGCGGGAAAATTTCCAAGATCCAAGGTACTCAGGTACTGTTTTCTCAGTAACAATCAATAAGCTGTTAGTACCACTAGCTACTTTGACCGCATGTTTTCGACAGATAGCACCGATTGACCGTTCCAGTTCTCTTACGCCTGCTTCTCTTGTATACCTTTTTGCAATACAACGAAGACCACTTTCCCGGAATCTAATTAACTTACCAGAGAGGCCGGTTCTATCTACCTGTCTTTTAACAAGATATCTTTTCGCAATTTCATATTTATCATCTTCTGTATATCCTGGTATTCTGATAATCTCCATACGATCTAACAGAGGGCTTGGTATAGTATCGAGCGTATTTGCTGTGGTAATGAATTTAACTGCACTAAGGTCAAAAGGTGTGTTCAGATAATTATCTCTAAATGCATAATTCTGTTCTGGGTCAAGAACCTCTAAAAGAGCAGATGTGGGATCTCCACGGAAATCTCTACCTATTTTGTCTATTTCATCAAGCATGAATACAGGATTTGATGTTGCAACTTCTTTGAGACCCTGAATAATTCTACCGGGCATGGCTCCTATGTATGTTTTTCTGTGACCTCTTATCTCAGCTTCATCATGAACTCCACCTAAACTAAGTCTGAAAAACTTTCTTCCTAGTGCCCTTGCTATTGACCTTCCCATGCTGGTTTTGCCAACACCAGGAGGGCCTACAAAACAAATAATGGGTGCTTTACCGTCTGGATTAAGTTTTCTTACTGCAAGAAACTCTAAAACTCTTTCCTTCACGTCTTTCAAGTCATAATGATCCTCATTAAGAATTCTATCGGCTTCTTCAATGTCTAAACGATCTATTGTTCTATCCATCCAAGGAAGCTGCAATATCCACTCGATATAACTCCGAGCAACCCCAGCTTCAGGGGAACCGGGATGAAGCTTTGAAAGACGCTTAAGCTCTTCCTCAGCAGCTGTAGCCGCAGATTCAGGAAGATCTTTTTTTGCAAGCTTCTCTGTAAGTTCAACAACATCAGGATTTAGCGAATGACCACCAAGTTCCTTCTGAATTACCTTCATTTTTTCTTTGAGGTAGTATTCTTTCTGATCCTGCTCCATTTCAACACGAACCTGACCCTCAATGTGCTCACGGAGTTTTAGTCTCTGTATTTCGTAGTTCATCATGGATCTAAGCAGTCTGAATCTCTTGATGATGTTGTTCTCTTCTAGAAAAGTCTGCTTCCGTGGTACAGAAGCTTCAAGTCCACTGGCTGCAACAAAGCTCAATTTCTCAGGATCACGAAGAAGAGTAATAAGCTGCAATTCATCCGGTATTCCTGGAGTAAGCTCCATTATCCTCCGCAATTGCATTTCTACAGATCTACGCCAGGCTTCCAGTTCATCAACATCATCTGGGAAAACTGTATTCAACCTCTCAACACGAGCACTTGGTATGTTGTCAATTTCCAATTCTTCCAGAATTTTGAACCTGTAAAATCCCTTCAGCGTAACTCGAATAACATCCCCTGGAAATCGATACAGCTTCAATATTCCAGCAGCAGTACCTACTTTGTATTTTTCACCATCTGGCGACTCTGCAACCACACCTATGATTTTATCACTGTTAACAGAATAATCAATCATTGCTATCATGTCTGGATCTGTTACAGTGAGAGGTAATGCTGTATAAGGCATAAGAATGCCCTGATTAAAAATATGAATGGGTATTATTTCAGGAATATCTCCACCTTTAATCATAAATTATTGTTTCCCTTATCCTGCACAGATACAACGACACTAACTGCTTTTTCTTTTACAAGCTTGATGTGCAAAACACCCAATTTCAATTCAGCAGATACATTTTCCGTATCAACTCTACTGGGAAGATATAACTCCCTCTGAAATTCACCTGTTTGAATCTCGATAGCCAGTGCTGTTGCCCTGTGGCAAAGTTTTTTTTTGACTCCCCATATCTTCACAACACGGGGAGTAATTTCCAGCTCAAAATCGTCAGAGCCAACTCCTGGAATCTCTACATAAACATCAAACCCAAAAGCAGTAACATATACATCACAATGCAGAATCCAGTTATCTGAGTTTCTATACATTATTTACTGAATATCAAATCTAACTGAAACTGTGGTTGAAACCTCAACAGGAACACCGCCCTGGGTGGCAGGATTAAATATCCACTGCCTAACAGCGGCCTCTGCAGCAGCTCCACAGCCCAATCCCAATTCATCCGAAACAACAGATACATT
>JAOZUR010000039.1:0-7906 GCA_029938555.1 Candidatus Sabulitectum sp.
TCGGCGCTATCATCCCATTCAGCATATTTCAAACCACCGGTAGTATTGTTTCTGTAGCAGATATGAGGACTATCATTATTGTCAAGAACCATATCACCATAAAATCCCACATATTGGGCGGCGTCAATAGTTTCAAGATTCCATGCACTTCCATCCCAGTAAGCATATCTAAGATCGGCGTTAGTATTATCAGCGTAAGTAATGTGTGGATAACCGTTTGAGTCGATATCAATTGCTGTATCCTGCCCGCAATCATCACTAATATTGTCTACTGTTTGAATCTGCCAGCTTGATCCATCCCAGTAAGCATACTTCAGATTACCTGTATAAGTGCCTGTATTATTGTAGTAAGCTATGTGTGGATTATCACTTTGATCCAGCGCCAAACTTGTGTAACTACCCACATTACCGGCAGAATCAACCACTTCTACCAGCCAGTTGCTTCCATCATAGTAAGCATATTTGACATTATCAGCACCATTGTCGGAATAGGCAACATGTTCGTTCCCCTGTGAATCAAAAACCAATTCAACATATCCACCCACAGGGGCGGCATCATCAATAGTTGCAAATTCCCATTCTGCAAATGACTGAGTTGAAATTCCCAGTAATAAGAGAATTACAAATTTGTACAGTAATTTTGTCATTAAATCCTCCAGTTAAATTCTTTGGTATATTTAACGCTCATATTATACATAGCCCGTCTTGACGCTACAGTCAACAGTTACCTTTGAATGTACTTGATAACAGCCGCTTGTATGGTTGCAAATGCCAATGAATTATTCCCGGCGGACTCCTTGGGGTCAGTATAAAGATTTCTCATATAAATTATGCTATTTAGGGAATTCAGTATTCACTATCTCATCTTGACATCGTTAAGATAGATTGTATCTTAGCACTGTTAAGACTTTAGAGAGGTTGAACAGAATGAATTAAAAGCTCTGCCTGCTCAACCCCTGAATTACACAACAGCCTCCCCAGCCAGGGTGATACACACCCCCATAACCATTGACATTAACTTGATTATACATATACATATATATATGTATATGAAATATACTTTAAGAGCGTTTATAAACAAAGTAATAACCAAAGGAAAGTGAGGCTGAAATGATATTTGATCGTCAAAGTTTGCTTGATGATGCTATAGGTAAGTATTGTCCATGGCGCGCTGTTGCATCGGGACTCTCAGACTATTTCGGATGGATAGCTACCGGTAGTGTTGCAGTCCTGAATGCGTACTTGTTATGAGAAGTAAGAAAAACGTATGGCGAAGTGTTATTGGCGGTTTACTGTTCGCAATAGGGATATTTTTGTTTATCCTTCCTGAATTAGGTAAGTCTGTTACTGTGGGTATTCTTTTATCTTACATCGGTTGGGGCGTAGTCATTAAGGCTACCTGAACTCATAGGGTTTGTTATCAAGAGAATAGTAAAGGGTTGGTAACACACGCTCCGTGTGCTTACAACCCTGTGTTGAATTAAGCAAAGCTTCTCTTTGTATTTTCTATTATTGGTGTGTGGTAGGTGTTCTAACCTGAAATTGGTCAAAAAAGGCTAAGTCTGATAACAATTTGATACCAGAATCTAGATCCAGATTGTTTTCTCCGAACAAAAAAGCATTAATCATTGTTTGTGAAGAGATTGGGATTTTAAAGGATAGACCCGTACATACCTGCCTTATAAACGCATTTAGCAGCTTGTACTGAGCAAAAGTTAACCAAGTTTTTACGGTGGGCCCCTTTGAGGTTGCAAGATATAAGCAAGCACTAATTCTTCACCGCAGCAAGGACAAAAGTATTTTTTTTGTTCTGGTGCAGGTAATATAATTTCAGACAGTTTTAGCTGTTTTTTGATTGATTTCAGTTTTGCCTTGCACCGCTGATGTAAGAATCCATAATAGCGTACTTTGCAAAACCCTTTGGGCAATACATGCTGAAGAAAACGAGCCATGAATGCCAAGACTGGCAGCTTCATTATTTTCCAGTTTTTTGTATTTACCGGTTTGTACTTGAATGTTACTTCACCATTCATTACCGGCAGAATCAACCACTTCTACCAGCCAACTGCTTCCATCATAGTAAGCATATTTGACATTATCAGCACCATTATCAGAATAGGCGACATGTTCGTTCCCCTGTGAATCAAAAACCAATTCAACATATCCACCCACAGGGGCGGCATCATCAATAGTTGCAAATTCCCATATAAATTCTGCTATTTAGGGAATTCAGTATTCACTTTCTCATCTTGACATCGTTAAGATAGATTGTATCTTAGCACTGTTAAGATTTTGATTAGTATATCAGACAGGAAAGAAATGGAGTTTGTTTAATGTCATCTAAAGTTTTCATCAAAAATGTTCCTTTTGTAACCGTCATCATGCTCAATATTTTTGCCCAAGTTAAAAAATATGATGTAAGCAATCTAAAATCGTACATTCTTGTAACTGCCATTATTCTAATTGCTAATCTGATTTGGGCAATTATTAAAAAGAATAAAAGTTACTTTGTATATGGAGTTACAGCGGTTGCTCTTGTAGGCTCTCTATCTGCACTTATATCGCCTTCTGCTGGGTCCTTTTATGTGAAGCACATAATTGAAGGTCTCTATCTCGGTTTATTCATTGTAGCTTTTTTCCCTCCTCTTTTTAAGCTGGATCCTTTTACTTTTGAATTCTCGAAAAAAGACTATCCTGATGTTATAACTACAGGAAACCAGTTCCTTCGAATTAACCTTATTATTAACTATATGTGGGCTGGATTATTTGCTACTGCTCTAGTTCTTACCACAATGACATACCATCCCGATGTAGTAATAAATACCATAATAGCAACCCTGCTTCCTGCTGCTTTGCAGCTTAGTATAGGTCTTCCCCTTACAATCAAGCTTCCCGGTTATTTAATACAGAAAGTAAGCGGTGATAAACTTCATTTTAACTCAATAACCGATTTGTTCGCAGTTATGCCTTTTGGGCTTAACAAAGAAAAAGCAAAAGATGTAAATACTGTGATTCAATTCCACTTATCAGGAGATCAAACTGTTAATGGTTTTCTTACAATCAAAGATCAGATCTGTACTTTCAATGAAGGTGAGCATTCTAATCCTAAGACTACAATTACATGTGATTCTCGTTTATGGTTGCAAATATCTAATGGTGAAGTAGCTGGAGATAAAGCTTATATGGACGGTGAATATGAAGTAGAAGGTGATGCTTCCATAATGCTTAAACTCAATGACATGTTTGCACCACCAGAAAAAAAGAAAAACAAACCCATGGTGGCAGTAAAAGAAACAGTATGTGAATATAAATCATTTCCTGCTGGTAAAATTAAAAAAATAGTAGTTTTTGATGGAGGACCGCGGGGTAAGAAACACAGCAAAACCTCTTTTATGGTAGATAACTTTCTTAAAGGCGCAGAGCAATCTGGTGCAAGTGTTGAATGTATCAAACTAGCTAAATCAAATATCAATGAATGCACCGGTTGTTACAGTTGCTGGACAAGTATTCCCGGTGAGTGTATTCATAAAGATGATATGACCGAGCTTAGAAAAAAATACAGGGAAGCTGATCTTGTAGTGTTTGCCTCTCCCCTCTACATCTTCAATGTAACAGGAATCATGAAAACATTTATGGATCGATTGCTACCAACATTGAAGCCATACATGCTAATAAATGCAAATGGAGATATAGCACATCCAGATAGATTTCCTGAACAGGGTGAACAGGGTTTTGTGGTTTTCAGTGCAGCTGGTTTTCCTGAGGTTGATCACAATTTTGATGCATTAAAAGCGATGTATAGATGTTGGGATTCTCACAGTGAAAATTCATACATGATGGGAGAGTTTTTCCTCACAGCAGCAGAGGTTATTGTTCATCCGGTTTATGCGGATCGGAAAAAAGCTATTAGAAATGTTTGCCTTGAAGCAGGAAAGCAAATTGTGACCCAGGGTAAAATAGATAAAGAGTTAATGTTAACCCTTCAAGACACCGGAGTATCAAAGGAAGTTTTTCAGGCACAAGCAGATAATTTCTGGCAGTCTCTTGATGGTAAAAAAAGTTATCTCAGTAGTATCGCAAAATTGTAGGAGAAAAAAATGTCACTAAGTAAAACAATTGTTATCATGTTTATTTTGGCTAGTATATCCTTGAGTGGTAATTTAATAATAAGACCACAGGGTGGATATGGTTATTTTCATTCCGCAGATTCTGAGAATAATGGACCCGCTTATCATGTTGGAGCTCGTATTCTTCTTAGTGCTAGTTCAATCAGACGTTATGGCTTTGAGATTAGTAGATTCAATGTAAAAAATGGTGAAAGTTTTTCTTCAATTGGCATCATTCTTGAACAGAAAATGTGGAACTGGTTCAATAATTCAATTGGTTCAGTGGGTTATTTTGGATTTGGAGATAATTCAGATAACATAGTTGGATTGATGAGCAATCTTGGTTGGGAACCTGATTGGAATAGAACACTAAAACCATTTGTTACTTACCGTAACGATCTAATTTTCTCTGACAAAATCACGAATATTCACTCGCTTAGTGCAGGGTTTACATTCGGATTCTAAGCCTATCAATAGGATACACAATGCTTATTTCATAAAAGAATTGCTGATAATATAGTGGCGTTATAGGTATTAACTAGAATACATCAAAAATTATCTCATTGCTTTTTTCCGTTTATGATGTATATTTTTTGTATGTTTTTGAATGATAACCTGTAAATTGAAAGGAATTTTATGACCAAGCTTTTACTTATCTTAGTTTTTAGTCTTTTTTCTATCGCTTTTGCCCAACCTACCTTGTGTTTTTTGGCTGATGATAATGGTTCTCCGTCAAATATGTCTTTGGTAGCTCCTGAGTTATGCAACAGTATGACTGAAACCTTTACTTATGTAATGGTTACCGACAACGGTGATACAGGTGCTTACTCTTCTGACCCAACATGGTGGGCAGAGCAAGATGTGGTGATCTGGTATGCAATGGGCTCTGATGGTTTTGGCAGGCTTCTTACCGAAGCAGAATTTGATGCAGCCGATGAGTTTATAGCGAGTGGTGGGCATCTGATGGTTACAGGTCCAGATATTATAGGAGGGCCCGATGATATTATTACTGCTAACTTGATACGCTCTATCGCAATTGGAGATGGCCCAAGTGGAACCAGTGCAACTATCACTAATGAAAGTAGCTTTATTGCATCCGGCCCTTATGGAACTTTCACGGGTTCAATTTCTCTGGCCGGTAATCATGACCATGATCATTTTATACCAAATGCGGCTGAAGGTTGCAGTGAAGTAATGTCTGTTGATGAATCCAGTTACTCAAAAGTCATGTTCTGTGATGTAGGTCAGGGTACTGTCACATCATGGGGAGGTAACTCCAATCAACTCGATTGGTGGGATGTTGATGAGTTAAAGAACATGTGCCGCAACTGGATATCTTTTATGGTAACAGGTGCCAGCCTGGACAGAGTAACATGGGGACAAATTAAGGCAAACTATTAACACTCATAATCTTGGAGCTATATATGCTTAAATTTATTGTTATACCCGTTCTACTTATTTCCATTGTCTCATTTGCAATTGATGTTGCTTTTATTTGTGATGATACTGGAGGATATTCTGCATTTAACACGTTACCACAATTGATCTGTGATCCAATGGTTGAAGACTTTACCTATATCATGTATGATGATAACGGCAATACAGGTGATCTAACCTCAAATCCAGCCTTCTGGGCAAATTATGATATTGTTATCTGGTATGCCAGTGGAAACATCGGTGGCGGACGCCTTTTAACTACGGCAGAATATAATGCGGCAAATGAATTTATTGATAACGGCGGCTGGTTATTGCTTACCGGATATGACCTGTTGGGCAGTCCAAATGATGCTTTAATGGCTGATCTGGTTCGTTCTTCCGTTTATGGTTGCTACCACTACTCTCCTGGTTTAAGTTATACCATCATAGATCCTGACCACTTTATTGTAGATGGCCCATATGGTTCCTTTACAGGTGCTCTTTCTATAACTGAAACTTTTATGGATGAAATGATTCCAAACACTGGTTTAGGGTGTACAGCTGTTATAAGTATTGATCAAACAGCTGATTACAAGGTTATTGATTGTGCTGTCAATAGCGGAAGGGTAACATCTTGGAACGGCAATGAGTCATCCATTAACTGGATATCTGACCCTGATTGTGCCAATATGCTTAGAAATTGGATAGCAGAGGGATTAATCGTTACTGCAATTAATCGTTCAACTTGGGGTCAGATAAAAGCAAGTTACTAAAAACAATCACACAAGAAGTGTCTTTGGGCACTTCTTGTGTGGCATTCAGTCTATAAATACTTGCTATAATCTATTTTTCTAAAGAAACATTTCTGACTAAAAATTATCAATCAAAGGCAGATAAGAGCTCACAATTAATGGTGTTTGAAATTAATCTTGCTCTTGTATTAACCACTTTTTAATAGTTTTACGAAGGTCTTTTTTTGTGAACGGTTTTGTGAGGACATCAGTAATACCCGCTTCCTTAAAATCAGATAAATCTTCCGGTGAATGAGCAGTCATTGCAATTATAGGAACCGATATTCCCATTTCTCTGAGTTTAGCTGTAACCGTAAGACCGTCCATTCCAGGCATATTGATATCCATGAGGATAAGATCAAAATCAGTTAAAAGACCTGTCTTTTCAAAAACTTCATAACCACTTTCTGCCTGTTCATATTTAACACCAATTCCTTTAAGAAACAAACCTGTGATTAACCTGATAGATTTTTCGTCTTCAACAAAAAGAACTTTGAAATTGCTAAGATCATCACTGATTTCTTTTGGTAATGTGATTGTTTCTTCTATTTTTTTAGGAATATTAAAAGGAATAGAAAAGAAAAAACAACTACCGGCTCCCAATGTACTCTGTACCCACAAGCTTCCACCCATACCTGTGGCAAGCTGTTTACATATACTTAAACCAAGACCGGTTCCCCCGTACAAACGATTTATAGAACTGTCAGCCTGCCGAAAAGGCTCAAAAAGAAGATTTTGTTTTTCAGAAGTTATACCAATACCAGTATCTTTCACAGAAAATTCCAGCGTAACTGATGAGCCATCAGAATATTTTATTTTTGATTCAACAAATATATCACCTTCAGATGTGAATTTTAATGCATTAGAAATCAGGTTACGAAGGATTTGCGAAAATCTACTTGCATCACCAAGAAGATTTGCAGGTATAGAATCATCATGTTTTACATGTAAACTTATACCCTTTTCTGCTGCCTGAATAGAAAAAATAGATGATACTTCATTAATTACACTTTGAATACAAAATTGTGCCGATTCAAATTCAATGGCACCTGCATTGATTTTCGAATAATCAAGAATATCATTTATTGTATCCAGCAGTGTTTTTGATGCAATATCAGCATTCCGAAGAAAATTATTTTGTTCTTCTGTTAACTTCGTTTCCAAGGTTAAATCGAGCATGCCTAAAACAACATTAATAGGTGTTCGTATTTCATGACTCATCATGGCAAGAAATTCACTTTTAGCTTTATTTGCTTCCTCAGCAATATCTTTAGCTTCCTGCAATTCTATATTTTTAAGACGGTAAATCTCGGCTTCTCTTTCCTTTTCTTTCATATCAAATTCAGCCTGAATTTGTTTTATGTGACGATTCCGCTCTTCAGTTGAAATTTCACCTTTTATCACTGTAACATTCTTGAATTGTTCAAGAGCTTTCTGGTACAATCCGAATTGCTCATAGAACGTAACTGAATTTTCAAGCGCCTGCAATTGTAGGTGTTGAAAATCATCAGCAACAGCTAATTCAATAGCTTGTTTGGAATAATTAACAGATTTTTCTATGTCTCCATTAGCTGCTTCGAAGTTGGCAAAAGC
>JAOZUR010000039.1:8006-24785 GCA_029938555.1 Candidatus Sabulitectum sp.
AATAATTAACAGATTTTTCTATGTCTCCATTAGCTGCTTCGAAGTTGGCAAAAGCAATAACTGAAGCAACTTGCATGTATTTATTACCATTCTCTAAAGCAATTTTCTGTGCTTTCTGAATGTAATGTAGAGCTTCAGATGTTTTATCTCTTTTAATCAAATTGCCTGCTATGTTAAGATAAACCATTGCTATCTGATCTGGACGCTTCAGCTCTTTCCAAAGTTCAACAGCTCGAAGATATAATTTATAGGCAAGTTCGTGATCTCCTTGTCTTGTGGTGGAATTAGCGACATTATTAAGTGAATTTGCTATATTCAGTTGTTTTTTAGATAGCTCTGCTGCTTCAAGCCCCATTTCGGCATACAATTTGCTGTTTTCAGCATCATCTATTCTGCTATAAATCAAACTTATATTATTATACATAGAAGAAAAATTAGATGATTTGTTTACTTCCCGAGCAATATCAAGTGCCCTTAGAGCATTTTCCAAGGCTTTACTGTAAGTACCTCTTACACCCCAGTATACACTCATAACATTGTAAACTCTAGACTCCCCGAACCTGTCCCCGCTCTTCAAAGCAATAGATAAAGCTTCATCAAGCAGTCTGCGCATCTTGGGCAGATCACGCATGTGACTACTAAAAGCTAGTTTTAGCAGCTTTGTGATCTTTTCAGAATCACCAGTTATGTCCTTAGTTTCCTCGTTTTCCTGAAGTGGCTTCATTATCCTCCACTTTGTTATCAGTAGCGTATAAAATATTTCATTAGAATATAATAAACACTTCAGGGAAAAGATATGCCTTACCTTGAATAATGCAACAGCGATAGTCTATATTTTTATAGAAAATTGTTGTTTCACGCGCTCTGCAAGCACCGGATCGCAATTACTGCAGGCGTATGAAAGAAGTCTTTCAATCACACTCAGTGCCTCAGACGGTGGTTCCAAAATTGATTCCTCTATTTCATTAAGAAACCTTTTCCCACCTAAAATATCACCAGTTTGAACACACGAGAGTCCAAGTAAACTGTAACAGAGAATATCAAAATTCAAATGATTGATTTCAGCATATTCAACAGATAATTTAAACCAGTGAATCGCCTGTTTTAGGTTTTTCTTAAACATTTCCAGAAGTCCTATTAAATAATATGTTTCGCGAATTTCTTCTTTAAGAGCCAGTGACTCAACCAGTAGTTTTCTTGTATTTATTAACTTTTGAGCTTTTGAATAATCTCCTGAATAAAGAAGAACGATAAAAACATCAAACATAGCAGGAATTTCCCTGAATCTGTCAGACAAAACCTGTGAGACCTTCAGATGAAAGCTGGCATATTCAAGTGCTTTTGCAAAATCTTTCCTGTAACAATAAACCCTGCTTAAGGAACCCATTGCAAGGCTTTCTCCTGAGCGATGTCCTAGTTTTTTTGCAATTAGAAGTTTCTTCTGGTAGTAACTTTCCGCCATGTCAAGATCGCCTGATACTAAAGCAAGACTACCTAGATTAAGCATAGAAATACTCAAAATAAAATCTTCTTCTATCTGTTCAGCAATATCTGCCTGTGAAAGGTAATATTTTTTCGCCTGTTCCATTTTTCCTGTTTCTTCAGCTAAAACACCAAGGGCACCCATGACCATTGCTAGCGAATGTTTATCTCCCGCTTTTTCGGAAATATCTCGCCACTGCTGTAAATAGCATTCTGCTTTATCAAAACAGTGTTTTCGAAGCCAACAGCCACCAAGATTAGCGTAAACCGTTGCCAGAACGGTTTTATGGCTTGATGAAAGAATAGCTTCTGCTTCTTGTAAAACTGTTATTGCCTGATCAAAGAAACCCTGTTGCATGAGAAGTCTACCAAGTGAAATTCTCATTCGACCACTGTGTTGAAACATTCCAGGGTCGGTATCTGCAATTTCAATAGAGATTTTGTAGATATCAATTGCTTCTTTCCATCTTCCTACTATTTCAAGCACAGCACCTTTTTTCCCTCTTGCCCGCATTCCAGTATTAGGGTTTTCGCAAAAGTGCTCCAGTTCCGTATAAAGATCAATTGCCAACTGATTCTGATGTTCTTTCCTGCAATAGTCTCCAGCAGATTCAAGATACTTCTGCGCTGTTTCAGCGTAATCTGCTTTTGCTGCATGAACAGCAAGAGAAACCAGAATCTCGCCTTCAGGTTGAACATGAAGTTTAAGAATAGTATCTGCAGCATCACGGTGGATTTTTTTTCTGGTGCTTACAAGCAACATCTTATAGGAAGCATCTTTCAACAGGTGATGTTTAAAAGCAAGCTTGCCATAACCAGCCAAACGCCACAAACCTAGAGATAAACCTTTTGTGATAGAATTAGATTGAATTGGCAACATGTGCTTAAGTATCTGAGATTCAAAAACAATGCCAAGTACTGATGCAACTGCAACTGCTTCTCGAAGTTCATCTGAAAGATGGTCTATTCTACTTTCTAGTAAAGAGCCAAGTGAAGCGGGCAATAACTGTTCCATGTCGTGCCATGTACTCCACGTACCATCCATCTGATCCTGCTGTACCATTCTACTTAGCTCTTCAAGATAAAGAGGATTGCCAGCAGATCTCAAATGAAGATTTTCTGCAACATCCAACCTTACCGGAAAACCTGTATCAGAGAAGAGCTTCTTTTTGGTTTCTTGAATGGAAAATGGCTTTAAGTTAAAATGATTTTCAGCCCTCAAAAAATCTGGAAGCTGATGTGATTTTCTACATGTTGTTACAATGATTACACTACTGTTTTCAGAATTTCCAATAAATGAATCAAGAATTTGAAGGCTTTCAGGATCCAAGCTTTCTGGGTTTTGAATCCCAATGAAGAATTTACCTGAATAAGCTACAACTTTAAGAAAAAGAGAGATACTGTAAATCATATTTTCGAAAGAGATAGATACATTCTCAGTATCACTAACTAATTGTACAAGGTATTTTAAAGCCCATTCTAAATCACTGTCTAACTCAGTATTTTTTGCTTTTTGAAACAGATCCATAAGAAGGGATTCAGGTATCTGTTTCATTACTTCTTTCCAACTGTAAAGTCTTCTGGATGACATGAGCTCGTCTCCGGAAAGGCAAATTGAAAACACATCTTCCGGCAAGTTTTTAAGAATCTCATGAAGCAATCGGCTTTTGCCTATTCCCGGCTCCCCAAAAATATTTAGAACAAAAAGTTTCTTCTGAAGAATACTTTTATTAAATAGATTCAAAATAGTCTGTACTTCAGCGGTTCTACCCACAAACAATCCATTATACAAATTAGAATTTAATTGCCCTGTAAAATCAGAAACTCTAAACGATAACTGAAGATCAGTAAACCCTTTAAGTGATAAAAGCTCTGCCTGTTCAACAAGAAAAAACTGTTGGATCAACTGACCATAATCCATATTTACAAGAATTTCACCTGCATGGGCAGCGCTACATAATCTGGCAGCTAAATTTATTCTGCTACCTAGAACTGTATAGTCGCAACGCTCTCCAGATCCTATAAAACCTGCATAGGCAGTACCGGCAGTTATTCCAGCTTTAAGGTTTGGGAAGTCTTTTCTAATTGATGTTACCAGTTCACCACAACGCCTTGCGTCGTTCTCCATAGCTTTAGGTGCACCAAAAACAATTAAAACAGAGGCTTCATGTCCACGAAGATGTGTACCGTTAAGAAATCCATTCATGCTGGCAGCTAACTCACACACCCTATGAAAAAATGATTGAGTTTGTTCTATGGTAGAAACTTCAAGAGAAAGAAAGGCAGGAAAAACAGTACGAAACTCACCACCAAATTTCTTCTTCAATAAAGAATTTGGAAAAAATCTTGAAGATTCTTCTTTTGTAAATTTCCAGTTTGTAGTTGCAGGAATATCCTTATTTAGATTAAATACACTTGATATTGAAGCACCATGGAAAAGCTGATACAACAAACCACTTGAACCACCCACACCCCAGTTAACATCACCAGAACTGGAAGCAGCAGAAAATTCTATTTCCTCGCCAACCTGATTTGAAATTTGCTCTAAAAGCTCATTAGCTTTTTTTAACAACTCAGGTCTATTCCCAGGGAAAATAGCCAAAGAAGCATCTCCCTCAAATTCAGCGATGAATCCACCCTCTTGTTGAACAAACTGAATAAATGGGGAAAAAGAAGCACTTAGAATGTTGGATATCCACTCTGCTCCACCTTCAATTCTATGCATAGCCTGATCTGTTAATCTGGTAAATCCCCGCATATCCACCAGCAAAGCTGTGGCTGGGAAAGAACCATTTGAGATTCCATCACTGATATTCTTAAGAATAAAACTAGAGATTAATTTGTTTTTTATCAAAATTGGCTCCTTAGTTAACTGTCTGCCAATCCTGTTATTTCCATATTGTTGATTTTTAGAGGAGGAATAACCTTTGTTCCAAGAAATGTAATCGGGTAGAAATTATCCTGCCAGTGGTAATCCGTATCGTTTCCTGTAAGAGATATTGATAACAGGTAATTACCAGGTTCAAGAATTTCAGGAGAAATAGATATGAATGCTTCTCGAGATTTATTAATAGTAAGAAGAGGTTGGCCATTCTCAAGATTATTTGAAGCAAGAACAGTTTCCCCATCAGGACGATGGATTGAAAAACCAAGAATTACGTTTTTTATATTCAAACCATTTCGGGTTTCAATCAAAACATTAGCCTTCAAAGTATTTCCCTGTCTGAAAGTTCTTTTAGGCATTCCATTACCGTCAGTAAGAGTTACCTTGCTAAAAAACACCTCTCGGTTGCCCCATTCTCGAGGAGAAGCAGATTGGGCAGTTATATGAAGCTTGCCTGCATTATTTTCAAGATAAGCACCAAGTACATCATCAACAGGACCATCAAGTCTTACCCTTCCAGCGTCAAGCCAGATTGCTCTAGTACACAAACGACGAACAGCCTCTGGGTCGTGACTTACAAAAACAATTGTTTTTCCAGCTTCGCGGAAACCAAAAATTCGATCATAACATTTTGCTTGAAAAGCTGCATCTCCCACAGCAAGTACTTCATCAATAAGAAGAATATCAGGGTTCACACTGGTGGCAAGAGCAAAACCAAGACGCATAAACATTCCAGATGAATAATATTTTACCGGAGTATCCATAAACCTCTGAAGCATGGCGAATTCAGCTATTTCTGGCAAAAGAGCAAACATCTTTTTCTGATCATACCCAAGAAGAGCACCGTTCAAGTAAACATTCTCTGCCCCAGTAAGCTCAGGATGGAATCCAACACCCAAGTCAAGAAGAGATGCAATTTTTCCTGAGGTTTCTACTTTGCCTGATGTGGGACTGTAAATTCCTGCAAGCAATTTCAAAGTTGTAGATTTGCCTGCACCGTTCGAGCCAACAAGAGCAACTGCTTCTCCAGGTGAAATTTGGAATGTAGCGTGATCAAGAGCCCTAAACCAGTCACAGCTGGTTTTTCTTCCGAATACATTGGAAATAGTTTCCATAATACTCACCGCACGATCACGATAAAGTCTGTAATCTAAAGAAACGTCCGAGAACTGGATAAGACCTTTCTTCATCCTAAAGCTCCTTCACTACAGATGGTTCCATGCGCTTAAAGATAAAAAGACCGGTGAAAAGTATAACAGCTGTCCAGGAAACAAGAGAAATCCATGCCCAAAGTTCAGGCCAAACACCATAATACATTATTGAATGAAATATTTCCATGGCACCAGCAACAGGGTTGAACTTGATAATTGCTTCCATTCGTGCAGGAATAAGATCAGCTCCAAGTGGATAAATTACCGGGCTGGCGTAAAACCATGCAAGAAGAATCACTTCCAAAAATTGCGCCACGTCACGGTAGTAAACATTACCAATTGATATCATCATTGCAAAACCACTTGTCATTGCCGCAAGAAGAAGAACAGCAACAGGAAGAGTTAAAAGCGACAGCCCTGGATTATGTCCGAAAACTATAAGAAGTATTTCAAGAACACCCATTGCCATCAACATGTGAACTGCATTTGCAATTACCGCTGAAATTGGCAAAGCAACCCTTGGGAAATATATGGATCTTATTAATTTATGGTTCTCTAAAAGAGTTTTTGTGGAAGCAGATAACGAAGAAGCAAAAAAGTTCCATGGCAAAAGACCGGTTAACAGAAAAAGAGAGAAGTGCTCTATAGCACCTCCAAATCTTATGATTCTTGTGAATACTACAGTATAAACAACCATGCTGAAAAGTGGTTTAAGAAGGAACCATAAGAAGCCAAGAACGCTTCTTTTGTACCTTACCTTTAAATCTTTTTCAACAAGGCTTTTTAACAGCAGTAAATCACCTGTCATTTTTTGCTGATCTTCCTCTCGGTACCACTTATAATTCTCTTGATGTTTCCTCTGTGTGTAAAAAGAATTGCAAGAGCAATTAAACTAAGAACTATTTGAGGATACTTCTCAACCCCAAAAATAATTCCAAGGAATGGCATAGCTAAACCTGCAATAACACTTCCAAGGGAAACCATTTTAAATACAGCAAGAAGTAAAATAAAAATACCCAATCCGCAAAGTACCGGGTAAGTTGCAAGAACCAGCAAGGCTCCCAGGGCTGTAGCAACCCCTTTGCCACCTTTAAACCCGAACCATGGCATAAAGACATGACCGCACACAGCAGCAATAACAACAGCGCTTGGTAACCAAGGAATTTGTAAACCTGATGAGTTAACAAGCAGAACTGGCACTGCACCTTTTGCTGCGTCAAGAATAAGACCTGTTATGCCCATGGCAGTACCACTTGTACGGAGCAGATTGGTAGCTCCGGGGTTACCGGAGCCATGTTCCCTTAGATCTACCCCTTTAAGCTTGCCTAGCAACCATGAGAAAGGAATAGATCCGCATAAAAATCCAATAAGAATGTACAGCCAGCTGCCCATTAGTGCTCACGCTTTCTGTAAACTATCTTCAAAGGAACGCCATTCAAATTCAAAGCCTCATGCATTTTGTTTTCAAAATAACTCTTGTAATTGTCTGGTATAAGGTCAGCTCTAGATACAAATACCACAAGAATTGGAGGTGTATCTTTTACCTGAGTTATATAGAAATATTTAAGCATTTTTCCTTTGGGTGAGGGAGGCTGAATAGTGTTAACTATTATTCGCATAATTTTGTTGAGCTTGCCTGTAGAAATAACAATTTTACGCCGTTCTGCAACAGATAAAACCATTGGAAGAAGCCTTCCCATTCCCTGCCCCTCAAGAGCACTGGTAAAGAAAATTGGTATCCATTTTGCCAGAGGAAATCTTTGAATAACACTTCTAATCCAGAGATGTCTGTCTAACCCAAGGTCCACCTTGTTAACGCATATTAGAAGACCCTTACCCATTTCCCATGCTCTGGTTGCAAGACGCAAATCCTGGGTTGTGGGATATTCATTTCCGTCTAATACAACAACAACCACATCTGCATTACCTACACTTTTCCATGAACGCAATGTACTGTAGAATTCTATATCTTCCATCTTTCGAGACTTCCGGCGAAGACCGGCTGTGTCAATAAGACGGAAATTTGTTTCTTTCCAAGTAAGATATGAATCAATGGAATCTCGTGTTGTTCCAGCAACAGGAGTTACAATATTTCGTTCGTCATTCAACAAACGATTGATAATAGAACTCTTGCCCACATTAGGTCGGCCAATAACCGCCACTGAAACTCCATCAAAATCAGTTTTTTCTATAACCGGTAAATCTCGAATGACTTCATCTAACAAGTCACCTATTCCAAGACCATGAGCAGCACTTACAGGCCATGGTGTTCCAAGACCGAGAGCTGCAAACTCATGTTCTAAACCAAGTCTGCTATTTGTATCTATTTTATTAACTGCAAGCAGACATGGAAGCCCACTTTTTCTTACTAGCTGTACAGCGGCCTCATCAAAAGGGTGAATCCCCTCTGTACCATCAACAAGAAGAATAATAATCTGAGCTTCCTGCACAGCAAGATTAACCTGCTTTGCAATCGCTTCCTGAAACGGATCATCACTTCCAGGGGAAAGCCCTCCTGTATCAACAACTATAAAATTAACACCACTCCACTCACCGTAACCTATTTTACGATCTCGGGTAACTCCTGCTTCATTATCAACAATGGCGGCTCTTCCGCCAATAAATCTATTGAAAAGCGAAGATTTGCCCACATTAACCCGGCCAACAATGGCCACTACTGGCAGATCCATATCGCGACACCTCCTATTCTACATAATCATTAGCTAGGAATATACTTTCAGCACTCTGCTCTGCGTTAATTTTAAGGTATATTAAGGAATCATGAAAAAACTAATATTCGTTATTGCAACGGTTTCAGCGCTGATTTCAATGTTACTTCTTACCAGTACCTTTGACCGAGGGTTAGAGCATCTCACCCTTGATCTTAGGTTCAATCTTTTTCCAATAACCGAATCAGTGAATGACAGCATCATAATTATCAGTGTTGATGAATCCTCGCTTGAATCCATGAATTGGCTTGGCTGGCCATGGCCCAGGCAAATCTGGTCGGATATGACATCATTCCTTTACAACTCTGGTGCAGAAGTCATTTACTATGATATTACCTTTGCTACAAGCTCTACTTTTTCAGCAAGTGAAGACAGTGTATTTGGTGCAGTTGCCGCCACAGGAAGCACAGTATTCATCACCGCACTTGGCCGCGATGAAGGGCAAGAGATTCCACCGAACGCAATTATTAATCTTGATCTTCCCCAGGATGATTCTGCACCTTTCAGATTTGCTTCTCCACCTGTTACACATATTGCAGAAGGTGCCGCTTATTTATGCTCACCTTATGCCTATCCTGATAATGATGGGATTTTCAGGCAGGTTCCATTATTCTTTAATACTGATTATGGGGTTGTTCCTTCCCCAGCACTGGCAATTTCAATGCTTTTCCGAAAGAATCACTCGATTTCATTTGAAGACGAATCTTTACTCTGGGGAAGCAGTAAAATCCCTCTTACTGACCAGTATGAAATGCAGATTAGATTTGCTGGCCCCACAGGCAGTTATAAAACAATAAGCGTTGGTGATGTTTTTGCTTCAATGACAGGTGATACTACAATTGTAAGTCCTTCTATCTTTGACGGTAAAATCGTGATGATTGGTTATACAGCAGCAGATTTAATGGATCTTAAACCAACACCATATTCTGCAAGATGCCCTGGGGTTGAAGTAATAGCAAATTCCGTTGATAACATTCTTACAGACAAATACATATCCACCCATGATAACCTTCTTACTTTCTTTTTAACTCTTCTTGTAAGCCTCTGTGTTGCTGTTTCTCTCGTTTTTATACCCAAAGTAATCCCGGCCTCCCTCACGGGTTTTCTAGTAGTTATTGCATACGCTATCATATCTTTAGTTTTGTTTAAGTACATGAACTTCTGGCTTGTTACAGTACCTCCAATATCATCAGGTTTACTCACCCTGCTTGGTGGTTCTGTGGTAGCTTATCAGTATGCAACAAAAGACAAAAAATTCCTGAAAGCTGCATTTTCCCAATATCTTTCCCCTGCTATTGTATCTCTTGTTGCGAAAAACCCAGAAATGCTAAAACTTGGTGGTGAGAAAAAAGACATGACAGCTTTTTTCAGCGATGTTGCAGGATTCACCACAATCAGTGAAAAACTCGACCCACAAGATCTTGTAAAACTACTAAACATCTATCTTACAGAGATGACCGACATTATTCTGGAATCAGGTGGAACAGTTGATAAATTTGAGGGTGATGCAATTATTGCCTTTTGGGGAGCCCCTGTTGAATTTGAAAACCACGCAGAAAGGGCTGTAAAATCAGCTTTAGAATGCCAAAGAAGGCACGCAGACTTAAACCGTAAACTTAAGTTAATCAATTTTCCTGAACTAACCACTAGAATGGGTCTTGCCAGTGGTTCCATGGTTGTTGGCAACATGGGTAGTAGCAAACGGTTTGATTACACAATGATGGGAACTGATGTAAACCTTGCCAGTCGTCTAGAGGGGGTCAACAAAGTCTATGGCACACCAATTCTTATTTCAGACACCACAAAACAAAAACTTCCTGATACAATTCTTTGCAGGAAAATAGATGTTGTTATGGTTGTGGGTCAACATACGCCTGTAACAATATGGGAGCCTGTGCTGGAAATGCCATCATGTGCAGCCACCTACTCTGAAGCAATGGAGTTCTACTGCAACGGGGATTTTAAAACAGCACTTAAGATTTTCGATAAAATTCTAAATGATTCACCATCAAGAACCATGGCTACTAGATGTAAAAACTTCATTAATGAAGGAACCCCTTCCAGCTGGAATGGAACCTGGGTTCTTACATCAAAGTAAGACTTTACATATATTTATACCATAACGATAAAATGAAATAAAATCACAGGAGGGTAGGAATGAAGAATTCAGTAGTTTTGATAGTTTGTCTAGCAATTCTAACAGTTAATGTTTTTGCAGACGACACAGCAATTGAAGTAGGAGGATCAGCCACAGTTAAAATCCGCGAACAGTACATCTTCCCCACACCGGTTTTTTATGCTCAGCCTGTGGGCGAGCTTGTTTTTGGTTCTGTTGTTGATATTACAGGAGAACAGGGTGAGTGGTTCAGCATAAAAGCAGATAACGGTTTAGAAGGCTGGGCTCATACTACTGCATTAACCGGTGCTGTACTTTCTCAGGGCTCTCAGGGCACAGACGATAGTGACATGATAATGCTTGCAGGCCGTGGTTTCAACAGTGACGTTGAAGGCTCTTATGCTTCTGGAAAAGACCTGCCGTGGAATACAGTAGATGCCATTGAAAACATAACAGTTGAACCTGCAGTACTTGAAGAATTCCTTGTGGATGGGCTTCTTCTTGAAGGAGGCACTCAATGAGCACAATTATTCTTATAACAATCATAGCTTTTGGTCTTGGTGATATTGCAGATATTGTTGAAAGCGATGAGGCAGCCAGCGCTGTTACTGTATACCAGGCTTTTGATGAAGCGAATAGAGAGATCACCGATACTGAAGAGTATTACATTGGAAGAGCTGTTGCAGCAAATATTCTAGCAACATCAACACCTATGTTAAACTGGGATGCAGTTTCTTATGTAAATGAAATTGGGAATGTAACCGCTGGTTTTTCACCCAAACCATTCACTTATGGTGGCTGGCATTTCATGATTCTAAACAGTAATGACATAAATGCCCTTTCTTGCCCTGGTGGCATAGTACTGATCAACAAAGGTCTGTGTGATCTTGCAACAAACGAAGATGAACTTGCCGCAATTCTTGCCCATGAAGTGGCTCATATAACACTGCAGCACGGAATACAGTCAGTGGAAAAAGCAAAAATGACAGCAGCCTGGACAACACTTGGACATGAAGGTACACAGCAACTTGGTAGTGATGAAGCTTTGGAGCTTTCAGAAAGTTACGGAGACATCGTTGATGATGTTACCATGAACCTTGTAACAAGAGGTTATAGCCGTGATTCTGAACAGCAAGCTGATAGTCTTGCTGTACATATTCTAAGCAAAGCAGGATATGATCCAATGGCTCTGGTTACTATTCTAGAAAAAATGGAATCCTTAACCACAACTTCAGGCCCAGGTTTCTGGCAGACACACCCTGCCCCATCAGATAGAGTACAATGGATTCTTGAAGAGATAGAAAACAGTTCACTTTCTTCACCATCAGCTGAAGAAGTTGCGGTTAGAACAGCCAGATTTGAAGAACGATACACAAATGCGGGAACATCAACTCAACCATCCAGAGGTGCAGAAACCGATAGATCAGGCAGATCAGGTAGATCATCAGGATCTGATACTGGCAGATCATCTTCTGGAGGCAGAGTTTAATTATTCCTCTTCTACTATCTTTACTTGTAGCATCCGGGGTCTCCGGGATTATTCCCCATGACCCCGGTGCTTATACGCAAGGGTTTGAAATAAACAACAGATTCCTATGGGAAAGTACAGGAATTTATGGTCAGTCATCTTTCCGCAAAACAGATATAGAAACAGGTGAAATCCTAGAGTTGTTAAGATTACCTGAAGATATTTTTGCTGAAGGGTTTACTTTCGTAAATGACTCCACTGTGATTCTTCTTTCATGGAGAGAAGAAATAGCATTCAGAATTAATCCCATAACAATGGAAATTGTGGATGAATGCCATCTGAATACTGAAGGGTGGGGAATTTGCTACACCGGTGAATCACTAATTCAAAGCGATGGTACTTCAATACTTCGTCTGCGCAATCCAATTGATTTTTCAGTTACCGATTCCATTTCAGTTACTCTTAACGGTCAGCCACAGCATTTTCTAAATGAACTAGAATTTGTTAACGGGCAAATTCTAGCCAATCAATGGCGCACCAGCAGAATTCTTTTCATCAATCCAACGAATGGCCATGTAGAGCGTCTTCTAAATTTGGGCAATTTTTCTCCACCAAACAGCGGAGTTCTTAATGGCATTGCTTATGATGGTGAAAATACCCTTTACTGCACAGGCAAAAATTGGCCAATAACCTTAAAAATAGTTGATCTATTTTCTGAAGAACCAATACCATACTAAGTTAGTATGCAATAACCATTTGCAAAGTTTCATGAAATGAATTAAATTACCTATATGTGTAATAGTAATTTAACAAGATTTAGGAGGACAATTTGAAAAACATTCTTTTTGTGTTGCTTATAATTGCTTCATTAGCGTCAGCTAAAGCAATTGTATCAACGATTGACTCACCTGATACCAACATTTCAGGTCTCGCCTGGGGAAATGGTTCACTCTGGGCTCAGGATGCTGTAACAGACATGGTCTTTGAACTTGATCCTGAAACTGGTGAAGTACTCAGCAGTTTCTATTTCGATCACATAATCAATGTTGTTCCAACAGGATTAGCCTATTCAGAACAGCACAACCTGGTTCTTTGTGGTGGCTGGTATACCACTAATGGATATGTTTATAAGTACACACCAACTGGTACATATCAGGGCATGATTGACCTCTGTGGTGGTTGAGGAAACCCTGTCTCGTCGGTGACGGGACTTAGCGCAAGCGGTAACTACCTTTATCTTGGTTCAAGAAATCAGAACAGAATTTATTACTACACACTTCCCGGAATTGCAAGTCGCCAAGACTTCACTTTCATGACAGGTTTCAGCGCCACATGTGATATTGCTGTTGATGCAACAGAGGGTATTGCTTGGGTCGCTTCTGAAAACACAAGCATTGCAGTGAAGTGTTACGATGACAACAACACAATGGTTGATTACATACCTGCTGACATGATTCCTAATGCAAGAGGAATGGCTCTTGATCCTAACGGATATCTGTGGATCAGTGACATTGATGCTGATAAAATCTACCAAGTAGATCTTACAGAAGGCATAGAAAACAACGGTAATACTAATGGATTCACTGTATTACCTTCTTCAAATCCTTTCAGTGGTGCAGTTACAATACAAACACCTGGTGTAAATGCATCAGTTGTTATCTTTGATATGCACGGTCGCCAGATAGAAGAAGACACATTCCAGGAATCCTGGACATGGAATTCAACAGCTCCAGCAGGCAACTATGTATTCGTTATAAAAGACGATCAGGGAACAGTAGAAACCCTTGAACTTGTGAAGATTTAACAGTTACAGGATTAACAAGAAAACCCGGAGCTTTGTCTCCGGGTTTTCTATTGACAAGTAACTAAAAAAAACCAATATTACCGCTCGGTGCAATGCCTCGATAGCTCAGTTGGCAGAGCGGGTGGCTGTTAACCACTAGGTCGGAGGTTCAAGTCCTCCTCGAGGCGCCAGAAAGCCCCATGATTTAATCATGGGGCTTTTTCAGTATTTATTGTAACATCATGCGTTCTTTGTACACATTTGAACAGTCCATATTGACACTATTTTATCATAACAAATCATCGAACTAAATAGTGTAATTCAAGAGTGAAAAATGGTGGAAAACATTTGGTGATCCTGCACAGTAGAATGGACACTCAGTTAAGCTGGTATTAGAAAAAATAGCAGTATCACATCTTCCATCAATTGAAATGAGATCAGGAGGGCTAAGTTGTAGTGTTACAGAATTTTTCTTGATCAGTGTTGATGTATGACCATTCAGGTATTGCATACCCTCTTCACTTTTGTATATTTGAAGAGGATTTGCACAAAGGAGCTTCCATGAGTTCACAACAACAGATACTGGAACTTGCCAGAAAAAAAGGTATTATCCGAGCCCAAGATGTTGAGGTAGCTGGTATTTCCCGAAACTATCTGTACCGAATGCACAGTGAGGGGCTTCTGGCAAAGATCGCTGTGGGACTCTACACCCTACCGGAGGCTCCTGTAACTGAGAACTCGAATCTGGCGGAGGTTGCGAAAAGGCTGCCTAAGGCCGTCGTTTGTCTTATTTCCGCCCTGAGCTACCATGAAATTACCACTCAGATACCTCATCAGATATGGCTAACCATCCCGAGAGGCTCTTGGAGACCGAATATAGAATACCCACCGCTTAATCTGACCTATGTTTCAGACCCCGCCTATTCGTTCGGTATTCAGGAGCATGTCATAAACGGCGTGGTGGTTAAAATCTACAGCCCAGCAAAGACAGTTGCTGACTGCTTCAAATTCCGCAATAAGGTCGGTCTCGATGTTGCTATTGAAGCACTCCGTGAGGCATGGCGCTCACGTAAAGTCACCATGGATGAGATGGTGATGGCCGCTGGAATCGACAGAGTGTCGAAAGTCATGCGCCCATACATGGAGGCGATTGTATGAGCAAGAAAAACTTTGCACACTCAATCTTTCAGCGGCTTCTGAACCGTGCCAAAACCAACAAGGAAGATTTCAATCTTCTGCTCTCCCGTTACGGCATGGAACGATTCCTTTACAGGCTCAGCATCTCGTCCCACAATCACCGGTTGATTCTAAAAGGAGCCAGTCTGTTTCTGGTTTGTAAAGGACATAATTACCGAGTCACCAGAGATGCGGATTTTTTGGGATTCGGTAGTTCCGATGTGGAACAGCTCGCTGATGTATTCCGAGGTATCTGCAACACCGTTCCAAATGGAGTCTACATGATAATGGATGAGTCTGATGATATGAAAACTGATCCTCACTCCACCAGGCTGGAACCCAGTTCTGCTGCTCTTTCGTAATTCTCATTAGCCTTTTCGGTGTCTCCTGAGTTATCGTAGATCACGGCCCTGTAGTAATAGGCATCTGCGAATGAAGGAGAAAATTCGATTACTCTCGTGAAATCGGCAAGCGCCAGATCGAAATTTCGAGTGTTGTTGTACTGAACACCTCTGTTGAAAATTGCAGTTAGATGCTGGGAATTTATCTCGATTGCTCTAGAGTAATTGGATATTGCCTGTTCGTAGTCTTCCAGCTCGGCGTAAGACAAACCTCTGTCAAAGTAAGCGTTCGCATTTTGTGGATTGAATTCAATTACCTGTGTTTGATCAGCAATAGCATTCTCATAATCGCCTATATGAAAGTAACTTACGGATCTGTTATTGTATGTACTAGAGTTCAGTGGATCCAGTTCGATTGCCTGGGAATAATCTGATATAGCCTGTTCGTAATTATGCATTTCATCGTAAAGACATCCTCTGTTGTATAAAGCGCTGGCACTCAAGGGAGCGTTTCTATCCACAACCTGAGTCCAGTCAGCGATAGCATTGTCAAAAAGCTCCAATCTGTAGAATTCCTTACCTCTGTTGTAATATGCGGTACTATTTCCCGGATCGATTTCAATGCTTCTCGTATAGTCATCTATTGCAAGAGCTGATTCTCCCTGCCGGGAGTAAAGCAGACCTCTTCCGGAGAATCCTTCTGAATTCTCTGGGTTAAGCTCGATCATGCTGGTGTAATCCGCGATTGCCAAATCGTAATACTCAAGTCTTTTGTAAAGCATAGCTCTACAATGCAGTGCAGGTATGCATCCTCCGGGAAAAATATCGATAAGAGTGGAATAAGCATAGATTGCTTCATCATATTCTTGCAGATAGTCGTGTGCGATACCCATCTGGAGCAGTGCAGTGTAATTGTCCGAGTCAAGCTGTATCACCTGATCGAAATATGTTAAAGCTTCTGCAAAGTTCTCTTGTCTCATTAGCTCTAGACCCAGTTGCAGCTGGTCCTCAATTGTGTCAGACGCATACAGTGCCAGAGGGATCAGGAGAAGTGCTCCCAGGATAAAACAGTGTCTAAGTTGCCGTTTAGTTTTCATCATGTCCATCCCCTTTAAAAGATCATCATAGAGCCGTTGAATAGTTAGAAAGCATATTATCCACTTTACAAGGGACATGTCAATGGTCGATAAACAGACCATTTCTCTAGTTTCCAATACCCTTGATCCGATCTTTCTTCTGCCCTGCCTTGTCAGTGGCACGTGTAGATTGCACCACCCCTGGCACGGGGGGTGTGTACCAGTAATTTGATTTTACTCCAAGTGGAAACCTTAATTGCAGTCGTTTCCCTGAATTGAGTATTGATAGTCAAGGCAATCTGTACATTGTTTATGTTCAGGTTGAGACTGATCCTCAGATAGATTACTTCCCTACTTTCGGTTGGTTCAACCATGATTACCTTCCAATCGAAAATACCGCAGCTTCCGTACAAGAATCAGAAGTCTTAACTATCTCTCAAAATCCTGTCCAAGGTGGGGTTTTCTTTTCACTTGCCGGTTCTCAATCAATGAATCTGAGAGTGTTTGACTTATCAGGTAGAGAAGTTGCAGATGTGTCTCTTTCGGACCGAGCTGATTTTTGGAATGGTACTG
>JAOZUR010000040.1 GCA_029938555.1 Candidatus Sabulitectum sp.
GTTAGAGTTTTTCATGCCCTTTCGCTGTTGGCTCAGTGTTTTATATTCATGGAATGAATAAAACATTATTTACAGACAAAAGCGATTTATCGGTTCCCTTTGCGGAGCTGTTCAGACCGCGACTTCTTGAAGATATAGTAGGGCAGAAGCACCTTCTTGGTGTTGATGCTGCATTTCGAAGATCTCTTGATAGTGCTTCTTTGGGGTCTTTTGTGTTTTGGGGTCCACCAGGTTGTGGTAAAACCACTCTTGCGCTTATAGTGGCTGATTTTGTTGAAGAGTTTTTTGTTCGGTTCAGCGCAGTAACTGGTGGTGTTAAAGATGTACGAAAAATTGTGGCTGAAGCTTCCTTGAGGCGGGAAGCTGGTCAGGGAACCATGCTTTTTGTGGATGAGATACACCGATTTAATAGAAGCCAGCAGGATGCTTTTTTACCCCATGTAGAGAATGGTACAATTCGACTGGTTGGTGCAACCACCGAAAATCCGTCTTTTCATGTTAATGCCCCTCTTTTAAGCAGATGTTCTGTTTATGTACTGGAACCTCTGATGGCTGATGACCTTGCTGAAATGGTTCAAAGAGTACTAAACAGTGAATTATTTAAAAAAATGAACAAGGTATCATTCGATCCCGAAGCAATTCAGTTGATAGCAGTTGCCGCTGATGGTGACGCTAGGCGTTGTCTTAACATGCTTGAACAGCTTTCCGGTATTGCAGGAGATGGTTTGGTTTCCAGAGAAATGGCTGCTGGTCTTATTCAGGAAGCACCTTTGCTTTATGATAATTCTGGCGAGGAGCATTACAATCTAATTAGTGCATTACACAAATCTCTTAGATCAAGTGATGTGGATGCTTCTTTGTACTGGTTGGCTAGAATGATTGCTTCAGGTGAAGACCCTCTTTACATTGGTCGAAGATTAATCAGATTTGCGTCAGAGGATATTGGTCTTGCAGACCCATCTGCACTAACAATATCAATGAGGGCAGTTGATGCATACAGATTTTTAGGTTCACCCGAAGGTGATCTGGCCCTTGCAGAGGCTGTGGTTTATATGGCTTTAGCACCAAAATCTAACAGCGTTTATGCAGCTTGGAAACTTGTTTTAAAAACAATGAAGTCTCTTGGAAGTTTGCGGGTTCCACTACATTTACGAAATGCCCCTACTGCTTTAATGAAAAAACTTGATTATGGTAAAGGTTACCAGTATGCACATACTCAGGATAATGGTATTGTAACACACAACAATTTGCCTGATGGGATGAAAGAATTAGAGTTTTACCACCCTTCAAATTCCGGTCGAGAGATTAGAATATCCGAAGAGCTTGAACGGTGGAAACAAATTCGTCTTAATGCCAGAAAGAAGGAAAGGAAACAACATGATCGGTAAACCTGTATTCTATCAGATGGAATCTATATTGAACTACAGTGAACTTCATTCTGGAATGTATGCTGTAAACTGTCCTGGAAAATTCAACAATGAAGATGTTGAGAGTTCCATGAAATGTATAGCTGCTTCAAACGACCATGGTTTTTTGAATGCAAGTTTTGTCGGGACGATGCTTCCCTATTATCTGCATAATGCAAATAATCTTATGGTTGGTGTGCTTGGCAATCTTGATCTTGCTGGAATGTTTATGCCCAACATCGAGAAGGTTACACCTAAAATTGCAGGAGCCAGAGCAGCTACAGGTTCTGTGGTTGATTATCTCCGTGATATAGCCGGAGCTATTCCCCCTTCCCAGTGTGTTTCTTTCAACGAAGATGTTATAAAAAAATGTTTGACACTTCTTAAGGCTGCCTGTGGTAGAAGTGTTAATTTTACAGGTCTTGATGAAATTGATACTACAATACCTTTTTTGTGTAAATCACCATCTAATGCTGTTGCTGTTCTTAATGGAATGGCGGCTTGGGTGATTGTATCTTTAAGTGGAAGTGGAACACTTATCGGTTATTCTTCACCTGAAAGACTTGGCCTGAAGTGGAAAAGACCAGAAGGGGCAGGGCTGTCATATATGCCAGGAACAGATAGCGCTTTATCAATTTTAGTAACTGCTGGTGGTCTTGCAGCAGCAGCTGGTTTGTCACTGGTGGTTGAAAATTGGACCGAGAATTCAGGGGAGGTTTATCTTGTTGTTAGATAGCAATGCAAGAGATGTTTTAGATCTTCTTTCATCAACAGAGGAAAGACTGAATATTCAGGCAATTAATAGCAGACTTCCAGAGGTACAAGATAGAACCGGTGCAATAGAAGCTTTATTAAAAGCTGGTTTGATATGGCACGCGGGAAAAAACAGATATGCCACACTTAAGACTCTTGGTCTGGAGGTTGGCTCTGTCAGAAAGCGTTCAGACGGTTCAGCTGTTGTTTTTACACAAAAACCTGATTCTATTCGTATTATAATTGAGAAAAGTGATACTGGCGGGTCTCTTGACAGAGATAAGGTGATTGTCCGCCTTTTAGAGCCAAATCTTCATAATAATGGTTACAATGGTAGAGTTATAAATATTCTTAGTAGATTCAGGAAAAGACTTGCCGGTATAGCCAGAAAAAAAGGCGAAAACTGGTATCTTGATCCGTTGGATCCTAAGATACCGGGAAACATACCTCTTGACCCAGGTGATAATGATTTAAGGCAGGGTGATCTTGTTGGGTGTGATATTGAATACGGAAAACACTCTATCCGGGTCAAGGCTCTTTCCACTGTGGGTTCACCAAACACTCCTGGCGCTCTTATTGATTCAGTATGCATTGACATGGATTTACCTGAAGATTTTTCTGACGAGGTGAAAAGGGAATCTGATGCAGTGTGCATTGCTCCTTTGCCGCACAGTTCAAGAAAAGATTTGCGTGATCTTTATACATTAACAATTGATCCAGTTGATGCCCGTGATTTTGATGACGCTATTTCTATCGATACATTGCCTGAAGGAGGGTACCAGCTAGGGGTTCATATCGCAGATGTTTCTGCATACGCCCCACCGAATTCTCTTGTGGATAATGAGGCAATGAAAAGAGGAACCAGCGTATATCTTCCTGACAGAGTAATACCCATGATTCCTGAAATACTTTCAAACAGTGCTTGTTCATTACAGCCGGATCAAGACAGACTTACAAAAACTGTGCTTATCAGTTATGACTCTGCTGGAAAAAGAACCGATTTTTCCGTTTTTTCTTCAAAGATCAGATCCCGAAAAAGGTTGAACTATACCGAGGCCTTTGCAATTCTGTCCGGCGAATCCTCCGGTGATTCTTTGCTTGATGAAAAGTTCAAACATTTTGCTGGCTTAAATTCCATTCTTGACAAAGTTCGGGAAAAAAGAGGCGCAGTTGATCTGGGAGCTTCAGACTTTAGAGCTCAGTTCAGTGGTGAAGGATATCCCTGTGGTTTTGAAAGAGTTTCTGACGATGTTTCCCACCGGATGATTGAAAACTTCATGGTGGAAGCAAACAGTGCTGTGGCTGAATTTTGTAAATGGCTTGAACTGGATGTGCTTTTTAGGGTTCATGGTGATCCAGCTCCAGAGGCGTCAGAAAAGCTTAGAAGAGTTTTATCAATTTATGGGTTCAACATGCCTGGTCAGCTGTCTCCAAGAGCTTCAGCTTTGTCAAAAACGGTAAAAGAAGCAGAAGGTACTCCATTGTATCCCATTATTAGGGATGCTGTATTGCGGTCCATGCAGAAGGCTGTTTATTCAATCGAGAATTCCGGCCACTATGGTTTGGCTCTTAGAAATTATATGCACTTCACAAGTCCTATCCGCAGGTATCCTGATCTGATTGTGCATCAGGCAATAACCTGTTATGAAGAGGGTATTGTTCCACTTCGTTCAGAAACAACTTCAGCATTGGCTGAAAGTTGCTCTCAACTTGAAAGAAGGGCTGCCAGTGCAGAGCGGGTAACAACCGAGCTTATGGCTTTGCTTTATCTTTCCCGAGAAACAGGTGGCATTTTTGAAGGTGTTATAAGAGACAAAACAGACTTCGGATTGTTCATAAGATTATTGGATGTTCCAGTGGAGGGGTTACTGCATGTAACTGCTCTGAAAAAATACAGAAATTTTGTACCTTCAGACCTTAGACCAGGTGCGGGCATTTTTGTATCAATTGAAAGTGCTGATCCTATTGAAAGAAAACTGTCTCTTCTTCCAGCTCCTGCCCCAGTTCAGAAGGATGCAGAGTAATGTATGCTGAGTTAGCAGAAAACATAACCATCTGGATTCAAAAAACCGTGAAAGATGCTGGAATGAAAGGTGTTGTTATAGGCCTTAGTGGGGGAATTGATTCAGGAGTAACGGCAGCACTTTGTGTTCGAGCCCTTGGCGCAGAAAATGTTCTTGGACTTGTTATGCCTTGTGACAGTATTGAAGAGGATACTCGCGACGGTCTTAGAACTGCCGAGCATCTTGGTATTTCTGTGAAGGTAATAGACATTTCACCGGTTTTACAAACTTTTGTTATAGCAGGTGATCTTGATACATCAGATGTTCTAAATCTTGGAAATGTGAAAGCCAGATTACGAATGACAATGGAGTATGCATATTCAAAAAACAGACTGGTTGCAGGAACTGGAAATCTTTCTGAAACCAAAACAGGATATTGGACCAAGTGGGGTGATGGAGCCGCTGATTTTCTGCCTATTGCAGATTTGTGGAAAGATGAAGTTATTAAACTAGGTAAATACCTTAAACTTTCTGACTGGATGCTTTCACGGGTTCCCTCTGCCGGGCTCTGGGTTAATCAAAGTGATGAAGATGAAATGGGTGTTACATACGAAGAAATTAAAAGCTACTTCACTACAGGTGTTCAAAGTGTATCTGCTGAGGCTGCTGAACGAATCGGTCAGTTGTTTGTCTCCAGTGCCCACAAAAGAGAAATAATTCCATTTTACCATGCCAGGGGGTGGCTAGATGAAAGCTAATAAAAGAACTGTACTTATCAGCGTCTGGAACAAAGAAGGTCTTGAGGAATTCGCTATTGGGCTTTCGGCTCTTGGATGGGATATATGGGCATCAGGAGGCACAGCCGATGTTATTGAAAAAGCAGGAATTTCTGTTTCTCGTACAGAGAAACTTACAGGGATAAGCTCTATTCTTGGCGGTAGGGTAAAAACTCTTCATCCTGAATTGCATGCTTCCATTCTCGCTGATGGTTCAGACCGAAAGGATAGATTGCTTCAGGGCAAACCAGTTTTTGATATGGTAGCGGTTGATTTTTATCCGTTCTACAAAGCTAAAGATATGGATCCTGTTTCTCGGGAGACAATTGAACTTGTAGACATCGGCGGACCTACCATGGCTCGTGGTGCTGCAAAAAACTGGCATGAAGTTATTAGTGCCACTGGGTATGATATTTTTCCGTATGTGCTTGGTGTGCTTCAAAAAGGTGCTGATGATGAAAAATTCAGACAAGAAATGGCTTCAAGAACTTTTTCAATAACTTCAGCCTATGACCTGCATGTTTCGCTGAAACTGGAAGAGGGAATTAGCCCAGCTTTGCGTTATGGTGAAAACCCTCATCAGAAAGCAGCAGTTCATTTTTCCTGGCCAAGAGAGGGTTTTGGCAAAGCTGAGGTGCTTGGAGGCAAGGCGTTAAGTTATAATAATTATCTTGATGCGTCTGCGGCATGTGCAATTGCTGCGGATCTGAAAGAAGGTTTGCCTTGTGTTGTGCTTGCCAAGCATGGAAATCCTTGTGGAGTTGGCTGTGGTGATACTGCAGCAGAGGCTTTTGTAAATGCATTCAGAGCAGACCGAATATCTCCTTATGGAGGTATTTTGGCTTGTACTTCCACTGTTGACATTGATCTTGTTAAAGAGCTTAAAAGTATTTTTCTTGAGATAGTTATAGCACCTGATTTTGAAGAGAGTGCTTTGAAGCGGTTGCAGAAAAGAAAAAATCTTAGAATACTAAAAATGCCTATTTCTTCAGATAAAACCATACTGTTACGCTCCATTTGGGGCGGTTTGCTTGTGCAGGAACCAGATCTTTCCATTGAAAATGCAGTTAATTGTACTGTTGTTACAGAAAGAAAACCAACGCCAGAGGAACTTGTGGCTCTTGATCTTGCCTGGAAAGTTGTTAAAGGTGTAAAGAGCAATGCGATTGTAATTGGGGATAACAAAGGAACTCTTGGTGTTGGCATTGGTCAGCCAAGTAGAATCGAAAGTCTAAATCTTGCAATTCGAAGAGCCCTGCGTGAGGGTAATGAACTTGTAGGTTCTGTGCTTGCCAGTGATGCGTTTTTCCCATTTCGTGATGGTCCAGACAAAGCAGCAAAAGCAGGAGTTACTGCCATAATACAGCCAGGTGGTTCTATCCGTGATGAGGAAGTTATAGCAGCATGCAATGAGTCGGGTATAGCTATGGTATTCACCGGTGTAAGACATTTTAGGCATTAATTATGAAGAAGATTATTTTTTTCATTCTGTTGCTTTTTCTTGTATCATGTCGGGTTGTAAGTGAAGATACTTTTGTAAATACCTCTGAAGCTACTGTTTTTACTTCACCATTTTATGAAGTTGATTCTTTACTGCAAAACGGTTTTCAGGATCAGGCTGTCAGATTCTTAAGGCAAATGGATCCTATTGAATATGGCCGTATGGATATATTATGGAGACTTGTAGGAGCATATAATGGCAGGGGGAAAGTAACCAGTTGTATCAGCATGCTTGATAGTCTGCAACTGAACGGATGGGGAGATCTTACAGGTTGGAAGATTTCAGTTTATGATCTGGCCCGTGAGCATCAGTTGGCTGTACAACTTGTTCCAACTGACGATGTATTACTTCTTGGTTGGTTGTACCGAGACAGTCTTCAGAATATGCCTTCAGTGGCTTCTATTCCAGTTCCATCACATCTAGGCCAGCGGGCGGCAAGGTTACTTCTTGCGCCTGACGGTATTTCCACAGGTCAGCTTCAACTGGCTGCTTCTGATTCTCGTTATTTGCCTGTTTCCATTGGATCTCGTGTAGCTTCCGAGCTTGAAAACACATACAATTCATCAGGTTATTGGTGGTCAGATGCTCTTAAAAGTTTTGATCCATCCGGCGAAAGCGATACCAGTGTACGACTTAACGCTTTAAGAACAAAGTTTCTTGGAGAGGGTGACTATGCGTATTGGAGTAGTCTACTGGGAACCAATGCAAAAAACACCGCAGCTCGGGTAATAGCTTCCAGGTGGCCTGAGATGGTGGATTGGCAAGTGGCAGATGTACTGATGTCATGTGGTTATACACAAACTGTTACAACCATAACCGACTCTCGAAATGATTCATCGTTTTCTACAGGAATCCAAATGGCTCGGTTAAGAAATGCCAACAGATATACAGAGCTAGAGAATTTGTGTAATTCAGTTTCTGAAGACGCTTCTGTTGAACTAAGAGCGAGAGCAGCTCTTTTTTATGCCAGGTCTCTTCGGGCGAGACGACAAAACTCAGCAGCTTACAGAGCATATTACAGATTTGCACAGCAATATCCATTTCATCCCACAGCGAGAGAGGCTTCGTATCTTGCCGGCAAGTATTTTGATAGTGAGCAGAATTGGGCAGAAGCTGGTGATGCATATTTAGCTAGTCTTAGATCGGCTGGTGGCTGGGATGGAGATGCCAGAGGCCACTGGAGAGGCGGTTTTTGTTTATACATGAATGGTCGGGGTTCTGTTGGTGACTCTTTATGGCAGGCAGGAATATCTCAGTTTCCATACAGTCACTGGGCAGATGAAATGCTTTTTTGGCGGGCAAGATATGCAGACCGCCAGGGCAATTACAACTCTTCTAATCAACTATTGCAACAGGTGGCACACGGGCATCCGTGGGAGTTTTATGGAATGTTGGCCGCCGAAAGGCTTTCTATTCCCGATGATATCCACCTTACAGTGATTAGTCCTGTGATCAGAGATGATCCCACTCTTTCTCTTGCGGCAGAGTTGTTCAGTAATGGTTACGGAACAGCTGCTGTTGAAATGCTTTTTTCAGGACGAGAGGGAGATAAAGGTGTTAATGCTGTAACTCTTGGAATTCTTGGCGAGCATGGTAGAGCAATTGCATCCATGAGATCAATGGATACGGAATACAGAGAGCATAATCTTGGTATGCTTCCTGATAGTCTTCTTGGATGGTATTTTCCTGCACCTTATCAGGAACTTGTAGCATCTGTTACAGATACAATGACATTAGATCATTCATATGTGGAAGGAATCATGAGGGAAGAAAGCTATTTCAACAGATTTGTAATATCCAGCGCTGGGGCAGCAGGACTTATTCAGCTCATGCCTGCAACTGCTGGGGATGTTGCAAGGTGGAATGGCCTTCCTCGATTATCGCCGGAAGAATTTTTTCATCCAGAATACTCTGTTCTTTATGGAAGCCTTTATATTAATTCACAGGCCAGACGGTATGAGCACCCTGCTGTTTTTCTTGCTGCATACAACGCAGGACCAGGCAACGCTTCTCGGTGGATTGATATGCACGGATTTCAGGGGAATGACGAAGAACTTTATATTGAGCAAATCACCTTCAGGGAAACGCGATTGTATTCCAAGAAAGTACAGCGTTCTGCTTGGATTTATGGAAGGGTAAGACAATGATTTTTTTATTATTAACTATGCTTGCTAGTTCTGGTTTTACAACAGATCAGGACGAGAATACAACAATTGTTTTTCCTCCTTATGGACATTGTATGGGAATTTATCGAGCAGGGCAAGACCAACTGAGCATGCTTCTTGGGGGTATGATTCACTTTGATGATCCGCAGGGGGTAACAGCAGTGCTTCCAGATGCCTGGGATACTTCTGACCCTGGTGATGATGACGAGCTTGCAGTTTATGGCGTGAATAGTGGCTCAGGTCATATTATTTATAATGCTTCCATGTATGCGCTTGGATTTTACGGAGGCCAGGGCAGTGGCCCTGATGAGCTTTCCTCACCTCACGGTATTGCTGCAACAACTTCAGGAATTGTTTACGTGGCTGATACGGGCAATCATAGGGTTGCTGTTTTGAAAAGATCTGGTCAACGCATGTCCCCTAGTTCCTTCATTGAAGGTTTTTCTGAACCTTGGGATGTAAGTCTTGATGGTAGATACATCTGGGTGACTGATAGAGCAGGTGCTACACTTTCCAGATATACCTCAGCAGATGATTCAAATCCTGTTGTTATTCCTGTAAACTCTCCTCGTGGCGTTGCAGCCACCGGTTACGGTGAATACAGCAATGGTCACGAAGCCTACCAGGTGGTTATTGTAGATGATGGTATTTCTCTTTCTAAATTTATGGATGGAGAACTTTCAGGTACAGCGAATTTATCAGATTGTGGTGGCAGTTTTTTCAATTATGTTGAAATAGATTATCATGGCAATATCTGGGTAACTGATTCAATTAGTTGCAAAATTCATAAATTTGATCCTGAGTTAAATTATCTTGACAGTTGGGGGCAGGGATACGGTACTGCAGATAACAGATTTCAAAACCCTACAGGAATCGCTATCTGGGATAGGTTTGGACAGATATTTGTAGCTGAAGCTTCTGGAGCAAGGTATTTCTGGGTTGGAACAGATCTTCGAGCTCTTAGTTTTGCCAGTGATGGCGCCGGTTGTACTGTTTCTGGAAGGCTTACTGAAACTGCCTTTATGATTGTGAATATTTATGCTGCAGATGGTTCACTGGCCAGAAGTCTTTATTCCGGTCGAAGAGCCCCCGGATATTTCAGTCTTGAATGGGATGGTAAAAGGCTTCAAGGGCAAGAGGTTACTCAGGGAGAGTACACATTATCTATTCATGTAGAGCCTATTTATTCCAGTAGAACATATTTTGATAAAACATTCCTGCGAGATTTTCACATGGATGGTCCCGTTGAGACCACAGAAACATCACCAGGAGAAAGAATCTGAAATACACATTTCTAGCGATTCTATTTTTGTTATCCGCCTTTTTCAGTGGAACGGAAACCGCTTGTTTTAGTTTAAGTAATCTTCAGAAAGACAGGATGTCTTCCACCGTTAAGGGAAGACGGGCTTTACGACTTTTAACTGATCCAGGGCGGTTACTTACATCTATTCTACTAGGCAACACATTTGTAAATGTTGCTGCTTCATCTCTTGCTGCTGGTATTACAGCAGAATTGATACCTGGGGCTTTAGGGCTTGGAATAGGTGTTCTTGTCATGACTTTTCTTCTTCTTGTTCTTGGTGAAATTAGTCCAAAAACGCTTGCTAGAAAAAAAAATAGAGAATGGATCGAGATATCATCTCCTGTGGTTGGTCTTATGCTTCGCTTGTTATCACCAGGCGCAAAACTTCTTACATATCCTGCAGATTATATGGACAGAATTGTTCCAGGTAGAAAGGGTTTTGAAAACTATCTCACAACCGAGTTGTACATTCTTATGGAAATGGCAAGAAATGAGGGTATTCTTGGGGGGGAAGCGGATACTGCTGTGGCAATTCTTGAGTTAGATGAGAGACACTGTGTTTCAGCCATGGTTCCAAGGGAAAAGGTTCTTTGCTTTTTGTCAGACTGGAGTATGGATGAAATTAGAGCTCAGGCTGAAAAATCACAGCAAACTGCTTATCCATATATTGATTCTTCCACCGGTCTTATGACTGGAATAATTGATGTGCGTGATCTTCTTGGTCTGGAAGAGTTTGTTGTACGGGAAGTGCCATTTTTCCCTGAATCAGCAAGGCTTAGTAAAATATTATCCAGCTTAAGATCCTCTGGTGCAAGAATGGGTGCAGTGGTTGACGAATATGGTGACTGGACAGGAATAATTTCCGTGGCTGACATTCTTGAACGAGCAGTTTTTGCAGGTTCAATTGGAGCACCATTACCGGAAGGTGTAAATCGTATAAATGATGGTTTTGTTGTTCCAGCTAGCCTTTCAATCGATATACTGGCATCTTTGTTGGAAGAAAACACTCTTTCCGCTCGTTACGCTGAATCAATCGGTGGATTGCTTCAGGAAGTTACAGGCAGGCTTCCAGTTATAGGTGAAATAATTAACTATTCAGGATATTCCTTTGAAATAATCAGTGTTTGCGTTAATACTATGGAAAAAATTAGTGTAAAAAAGACAGAGGAATTATGATAAGTTTTTTTGCTTTTTTAGCTGCATGTTCATTGGCTGCTTTTTGTAGTGGTTCTGAAACTGCATTTTCAGCAGCAGGTAAAATCCAGGTAACCGCCAGGGGGAAAAGAGGCGAAAGGGCTTTGTGGTTTTTGGAAAAACCATCTCGTTATCTTGCTACCACTCTTGTGGGTACCAACATTGGTGTTGTTCTTACGTCTAGTATCAGCAATAAATGGAGTGTTGAAATGGGAACAGGTTGGCAGATTCTTTTTGCATTCATTACTGCTCTATTCCTGCTAGTTTTTTCCGAGATTACTCCCAAGCAACTTGCTTTGTTTAGAAGTAATACATTCGCCGTTGGCGCAGCACCATTTCTTTATCTGTTTAGAATGATAATGTATCCGCTTATTACCGCAGCTTCAGGAATATCAAATCTTGTAACCGGTTCCGGTGGCGAAGGTCGATTTTTTGAAAGCCGAGAGGAAGTAAGAGGGCTTTTGCATTCTTCAGGTGGGGAAAAAGGCAAACTTGCATCTTCAGTTATCAGCATGGCTCATACTGAAGTAAGTAAGTATTCAGTAAAACTTGTTGATTTTCCAGGTGTTGATGTGACAGTTCAGAAAAAAGAAGCTGTGAAAACACTGATTTCTTCAGGGGAAAATCTTATTCTAGTATGGGAAGAAATAGGTGTTACCCTTGTTGGTGTTGTAAAAAGTGCTGTTCTTGTCAGATGGAATGGTGAGGGATCAATTACTAGAATATCAGTTGGGCTTCCATATTTTGATAGCGAAACTCCCCCTTTAAAAGTACTTTCTGAGTTATGGCAATCAGGTGCAAGAGCAGCAGTTCTTTTAGATTCAGAGGGTCAACCAGAAAGTTTGATAACTGCAGAAATGATACTTGACCATCTGATTCCGGAGACTGTTGATGAATCTTAACAATCCTCTTACAGGTCTTCCGGGGAATTCTGTAATTCAATTGAAATTACAGGAGATAGTAAAAAATGGAACAGGAAAGGCCGCATATGTAGATATTATTGATTTTAAACCATTCAATGATTATTACGGATTTGCTTTAGGAGATAGTGTAATAAGAAGACTTGGACAGATATTGCAGGAATCACTTCCTGATTTTTTCGTTGGACACATAGGTGGAGACGATTTTATCTGTACCGGTTACGGTGATAAATTTGTGAATTGTATAGAGAACGCACGACAAAGATTCCGAAGTATAACTCCGGGTTTTTATACCCAGCGCGACAGGGAATTGGGAGGAATTGAAACTTTTGATCGTCAGGGTAGTTATAAGTTTCTTCCATTACTTGATATTGCTGTGGTTTTCACCTCCGGGTCTGAAAAGCACATGTCCGTTGAGTCGCTCTCTAGGAAGGCGGGTCAAACCAAAAAACTCTTAAAGGGTGAACAGATTGCAGAGCCTGTTTTTCCTGTTCTTCAACGGGCTATACAGCAGGAGTATCCTTTAGAATCCACAAAAGCCTTAATTGAAGCCACTGGTGTCCTTCGCGAAGAAGGGGCTGTGGATGTACTTGACAGAATTCTGACAGGTAAGTTTAACTGGAATCTCAGGAAAAGTGCTGCCCTTGCTTTAGGGTATATCGGAAATGCCAGGTGTATAGAACTTTTATTGTATGCTTTAAACGATAGTAATCCTCATGTTCGTACAAGATCTGTTGAAGGTCTTTCAGTTTCCATGGGGTATGACTCAGGTGAACTCATTATTCCAATGCTTTCAGATAAATCTACTTGGGTTCGAAGAGCAGTTTTGTCTGGTATTGGATATGCCGGTTGGAAAGAAGGGCTTACAGTATTGAAATCTCGGGCTACAGCAATAGCCCCTGGCCCAAGGATCAATACTACACAAGAGAGAAAAGCAGCTCTCGAGGGTATTAGTATGCTTACGCCAAGTGAAGAATCTGGTTTTTTAGCTGAACTTTATAACAATAAAAATTATTTTCCCAGAGAAGAAGTTTATAAAACTCTTTGTGCGGTTGGTACGGATATAGCTGCAGAAACAGTGATTCATCGTAATAGTTTTCTTCCAGGGGTGCTGAACTTAATTGGGGTTAGAGAAAAAAATCTTAGAAAGCTTGAATCTCTTGCTGTTAACTCGCTTTCAAAAGGAAATTCAATAGCAACAGGTACTCTGCGCTTCTTCGAGGGTTTTCCACTTGATTTTGAACAGACCACTACTTCAGAACTCAAGAATAATCTAGGTAGTTTTTCTGGTGATCTTTTTCGAAGGCTTGTTATTCTGCTTGATACTAAAGAGATTTCTGTTGATCGATCCACAATTGCAAGAGTTGCCAGCAGAATTGATTCTGGTGAGCAAATTGGTACCTCAGCCCTCAGCGCATTTTTAAGCTGGGTTTCTCACCGTGGTGGTGTTCCTTCTGGAAGTTTGCTAAAGTCATTCATTAGAAGTGATAGAAGGGCTGTTGCCGCTTCAGCGGCTCTTGCTGTTCGAGCAATTGCAGACAGGGACTTGACGCGAAAGAAAAATGTAACAACAATTAGCTAATGTTTGTATTTTTGAAAGGTGATTAATGAGTGAGACCGTACGGGAATTACTGGCACAATTGCGGGTTTCAGATGAACCTCAGCTTTCTGCATTTTTACCAGACTCTGAAGGGCAGAATGTTGTTTTAAGAAATCTTCCTTGTGCATTAATTGTTTTAGATTCAGGGAATAATACAGTTCTTGAGTTAAATGATTATGCACTTGATCTTTTTGGGATACAAAGATACTCACTGATTGGTAAAACACTTAAATCAGTGGGGCTTTCAATGAACAATAATTCGGAATCAAGTACTTCGTCTCCTGGGAAACCATGTACTGGAAGTATCAAAGATTCAAGTAGTGCATCTATTCCTGTTCTTTTTCTACAGAGGCAAGTACGGTTAAGCGGGCAAAAGGCTGATATTATTCTAATTATAGATTCAACTCTGATTGGTGGTAGTCGAACTGCCCAGGGCAGTTTTGATCTTTTCAAAAGAGCAATTTCAGAAACCAAAACTGCATATATATTTGCCAAGGTTACCGGTGGGGCTCTTGAAAGAGATCTTCAAGTAGTGCAATTCGGAGGGGATCTTCCTGCAGACGTGAAAGATAAAGTTCAGGTTGGTTTATCAATATCAGATGTTTTTTCTCCTGTAAATGCCGCAAGAGTTGTAGAGAATGCTATTATTTTATGCAGGAACGGTGGCGAAAAGAAACTGAGTTTGAAAGAGTGCAGACCACTGAAGATGTATGCTGATCCAACAAATCAAGTTCTTCTTGTTTTTCCCGAGGAAGACGTTGAGAAGAAAAATATTAGAGCTATATCTAATCAACTTAGTTCAGCCATGAAAAGAACAGTTCTTTACATTGCTTCCAGCGCATCCGCCAGAAATTCTGGAAAAGACATGCTAGAGATGATTGGTTTTCATGTTACTGAGTTGGATTCACCGGCAAGCGCACAGATTGTTTTTGAAGAAAACCCAGGTCGGTTTCATTTTGTATTATGTGAGGAGTTTACTGAAGACCCAGATCTTTTTTCTTTGATCAGAGATTTAAAAAATGCAGGAATTGGTCTTATACAGGTTACTGATGATGACTTTCAATTTGATATAGATTTGAAAATTGTAAAAATTGCACCGCCGTTAAGCATTAATCTTCTAGCCTCGGCTGCGTCGAAAGTAACCAGCTAAAGACGCAATTGATAAAGAATAAATGGTACCGGAGGAGGGACTTGAACCCTCACACCTTTGCAGGTAACGGATTTTGAGTCCGTCGCGTCTGCCATTCCGCCACTCCGGCACTAAGCTGGAATGTAATTAAAGTTTGATTTTTTTGCAACCTTGACAAAAAAGTAAAAAATGGGTACATTTCGCTCTCAATGGGCCCATAGCTCAGTTGGCTAGAGCCACCGGCTCAT
This sequence comes from Candidatus Sabulitectum sp., assembly GCA_029938555.1. Taxonomy (GTDB): domain Bacteria; phylum Fermentibacterota; class Fermentibacteria; order Fermentibacterales; family JCC-6; genus Sabulitectum. Next base: position 14,999 of record JAOZUR010000040.1, read on the forward strand.
AACCGGTCGGTCCCTGGTTCGAGTCCAGGTGGGCCCACCACAATTTTATCAAAAGAAGGGCGGGTAGCTCAGTTGGAAGAGCACAAGCTTCACACGTTTGGGGTCGCAGGTTCGATCCCTGTCTCGCCCACCAGAAAAGCGGATGCCTACAGGTGTCCGTTTTTTCATATCCATAGAGATTGGACGGTTAAGTCATGGAAGAATTCATAGCACGACTTCTTGATCTTCAGGATTGCGATCGAAATATTGACAGATTAAGAGCAGACCTTAAGTCAATTCCTCTGGAAATCAAAATTCACATGAAAGACACAGAGAGTCATGAAGAAAAATTTAATCTTTTCAAGAGTACTTTAGATGATGCAAAGAAAAAGCAGAAAAAACTTTCTGGAGACAGGCTGGATAATGTAACTAGAGTTGCCGATTACAAAAGTCGTTTGATTTCATTAAAATCCAATACTGAGTACACGGCTATGCTTAAGCAGATAACACATGCAGAGAAGATGAATGATCAGATTGACGGTATGATTCTTGAGGCAATGTACGAAGAAGATGAGGCAACTCAAGCCATGGGAAAGGCTATCAAAGACCGTGATCGGGCTGTAAAAAGATCTTCTCTTCGTGAAGAAAGTCTTCGAAAGAAACTTTCAGAGCTGGAAAATAGGCTGGAAGCAGATGAGGTAAAAAGAGCCGCAATAGCTGCTAAGGTAGATAGAAAGCAGCTTAAATTGTATGAGAAATCCAGAAGTAATGGGCACCGTGAAGTTGTTACGGGAATCCAGCATGGTTCATGCGGGGGGTGCCTTACGAAAATACCTCCGCAAAAAGCAGGTGAAATTAAGGGTGGAAAAACATATACTTGCCCTCTTTGTGGCAGTTATGTGGTTTGGACATCAGACAGTTCTTTTTAATAAAGATAGTATCCGGCCGGGTGGGCGGTTGCGGAATTCCTGATAAGAATTTCGAGGAAAGTCCGGGCTCCACAGGGTAGGACGCAGGGGAAATCCCTGGTGCAGTAATGTAGGGACAGTGCCACAGAAACGATTCCTGTTCCGGTTAAACGGTTCAAGGGTGAAAAGTAGGCAAACCCCGTCCGGTGCAAGGCCAAATAGGGAAAGCAAGCTCTTAAAGGGCTAAGAGGCTGCCCGTCTTTTATGCTTTTCGGGTTGGCCGCTGGAGGTGTTCGGTAACGGGCACCCAAGATGGATGGCCGTCACTGTTTTATACAGTACAGGACCCGGCTTACAGCCCGACCGGATACTTTATGGAGATTTAATTGAAATACAAATGGTTACCCAGACCAGAGATATTGCCTGAAAACAGTTTATACCTAGAACCACTTGGTTTGCCTGCTCCCATAGAGAGTGTGTTGCAAAGGCGTGGTTTTGGTCCAGTTTTTGTTTATTCAGACTATTCTGAACTCAGCCCATGGCAATCTTTGCCGGGAACAGACAAAGCCGCAACTATTCTTAAGAATGCCATTAACGATGGTTTGTTGATTGTTGTTCATGGAGATTTTGATGCTGATGGAATAACAGCCACTTCAATGGCGGTTCGTGTGATTAGATCGCTTGGTGGAAATGTAATGTTTCATGTTCCGTGTCGTTTCAAGGAAGGTTATGGCCTAGGAACCACTGGGGTTGAAAAGTGCTTAACACATAATGCAGCTGTTCTAATCACAGTTGATTGTGGAATCACTTCCGTAAAAGAGGTTTCTGAACTTAGAAACGCCGGAGTAAAAGTTATTATAACAGATCATCATAAACCTTCTGATACTCTTCCAGATGCTGATGTTATTGTAAATCCAGAACTAACTGAAGATAAAACTGCACCATGGAGATTTCTTGCTGGTGCAGGGGTTATTCATTTTGTTCTTCGTGGTCTTGTTGAAAAAATGGGAATTCAGATACTTCCCGAACTAGAGCCGGATCTGGTGGCAATAGGTACTATCTGCGATATGGTTAAACTCACAGGCGATAATCGTATTCTTGTTAAAAGGGGTCTTGAGGTTTTGCAGTCGAACCCATCCCCTGGAATTAAAGCTTTGATGCGAGCAGCAGGTGTAAAAAATTCTGAGTTAACTGCAAAAGATATAGGATTCGGTATAGGACCTATTATCAACTCGTCGGGAAGAGTTGCACATGCAGATGTGGCTGTTAATCTATTATTGGAGGGTGAACCCAGATTCGCAGAGGAGATGGCAACTTCTCTTGAAAAAATCAACAAGAATCGTAGGCAGTTAGATTCTGAAGTATTTACAAAAGCCAGTTTTCAGTTAAAGAAAACAGAATCATCTGTTGCTGTTGCAGCCTCAGAGGAATGGCATCCTGGAGTTATTGGTATTTCAGCATCCAAATTGGTTAGACTGTTGAACAGGCCAGTTATTCTTGTGTCATGGGACGGTGAGAACGGTCGAGGAAGCGCTAGAGGCATTTCCGGCAAGGCTGTATACCCTCTTATTGCCAAGGCCATGGAGCAGGGTTTACTGTTGCGATTTGGAGGGCATGATCAAGCTGCAGGGTTTTCAATCCATAAAGATAATTACGAGAAGTTTAAGCTTTCCGTAGAGCATTCTGCAGATTCTTTGTATAAAGAGGTTTCAGCTCCAGTTTTGTACATTGATGGTGGTCTTGATGCAGAGAATTGTAATGCTTCTGTGTTTGAAGCTCTACAAGTACTAGGACCTTTCGGGCAGGGCAACCCAGAACCAGTATGGATTCTCAGAGGAGTTTATCCTGTATCATTCAGGTCTGTAGGGAAAGATGGCCAACATTTACAGGTATCTTTTCAGTATGGTTCAACCACACTTCGAGGAATTGGTTTCGGACTAGGGCACAGAACTTCAGAGTTGAATCGTCTACTTGATATTGCATTCACACTTTCATCTGACTCTTGGCGCGGAGGAGATTCCGTTCAACTTGTTATTAAAGACATTAAACCAGCAGCAAGGAGAACCAGTGAGTCTTGCTAAAAAAGTTAGAGCTGTCTTTACTGATGGCAGTGCTGCATCTGTAATTCCCAGGTATTCTGTTCGCGAAGAACAGGTAGGTATGGCAATTTCTGTTGCTGATCTCTTGGAAAATGAAGGTATTTCAATTCTTGAAGCAGGAACAGGAGTAGGAAAGAGTTTTGCTTATCTGATTCCTGCTGTTCTTTCCGATCAGGTTTGTGTTATTTCAACAGCAACACTGACATTGCAAGATCAACTGATTAACAAAGATATTCCAACTGTTGGGAAAATACTTGGTCAGTCAGTTGACGCAGCGGTTCTTAAAGGCAGATCAAATTATCTCTGCTTAAGGAAATGGAATCAGTGGGGCACATCTGTAGCACCTGAGTTAAAAGAATGGGTAGAAAAAGGTAATGGAGATATTTCGCTTTGTGATATAAGAATTGGTCTTGACAAAAAACGAAAGATTACTTGCGATGGCCTTGACTGTTTAGGCAATATGTGTTCAGAGAGGTTTCATTGTTATTATTATTCTGCCAGGAATGTGGCAAGAAAAGCAAAAATTCTTGTGGTGAATCATCATTTGCTTTTGTGCGGTCTCGATTCAGGCGATTTAATTCCAGAAGCGTGGTTTCTGGTGGTGGATGAGGCTCATAGTCTTGACAAAGCAGCATCGTCCAGCCTTGGTTATTCCCTGTCAGAACCAATTCTGAATAGTGTTTTTGATGCAATAATTCTTAGTAGCAGAACTGTGGATAAAAAAACACCTCTGCTGGATAGGACCCGACTTTTAGCTTCACAAATATCAGAGTTATCTGTTTTTGCCGGAAAAAATGGCGAAGTTGAGTTAAATGATATTTTACCCAGTTTACAGATAATTGCCGATGGTGCTTCATCATTCCGTAAAGAGATTTCTTCTGAAGAGGATTTAAGCGGTGCTTCTTTGGCTCTTCAGAATCTTGAAAAATCTATTCTTTCTCTCACTCAGGTAGATACTTCAAATTGGTGTTGTTACACAGAAAAAAACAGAAAACACCCTGTTCTTCGCTGTGTTCCAATCCATCCAGGTTCATTGTTGCAGAATACCCTTTACAGTAGTTTTCCTTCAGTTCTTCTAACTAGCGCAACATTATCAGCAGGAAATTCATTTTCTTATTCTGATTCAAGACTTGGTGTACCGGTTGAGGCAGATCGGCAGATTTTTCCAAGCCCATTTGATTATGAAAAACAAGCTGTTCTTGTTCTTCCTGATAAATCTCCCAATCAAAATGATCACATCAAAGTAGCCGAGTTAGCTTGGAGTATTGCCAGAAAAACGGCTTTGATTCTAGGTGGAAGAACCATGATTTTATTCACCAGTTATAGAAATATGGAGCTTTGTTTCAAAGTAGCGGAAAACAACCCTATTGAGGGGCTTCCATTGTTTGTTCAAGGACAGATGAATCGGTGGTCTATTCTCGAGAAATTTAGAGATAACCCACGGGCAGTCATTCTTGGTACATCAAGTTTTTGGGAAGGTGTTGATCTTCCAGGGGAATTGTTACATTCTTTGATAATTGATAGAATACCATTCCCTAGCCCAGGCCACCCACTGACTAAAGCTAAGATGGAGGCTATAGAACAGAATGGGGGAAGTAGTTTTTCCAAACTAATGCTTCCAGAAGCGGCCATGAGGCTTAAGCAGGGTGCAGGTAGATTAATTAGATCAGGATCTGATACAGGTGCTGTTTTTATTCTTGATTCTAGAATGAGAACAGCTGGATACGCCAGAACCCTTCTTGCCTCCATGCCTTCTTTTAGAAGAGAAAGTCTGGACGGAGCAATGAGGTTTCTTATGGAACAAGCAGATGATTCCTGAAGTATCACTACTGAACAGGGGGTTTTTATGGTGATCATTCCGGAAACTAATTTATGCATCGGTCTGCAAGGAGCTGGTGGAATCTCTGATATTATTCCTGATAAGGCTATCTTTTTAGAACAAATTCACAGCGCAAAAATACTAATGAATCCGTCAGCAGGTCAGAAAGCTGATGGTATGATTTTTAAAAGAGGCCATGGTATACCTGCTCTTAAAGTTGCTGATTGCCTTCCTGTTTTTGCAGTGTGGGATGATTTTGTGGGAGCTGCTCATGTTGGCTGGCGTGGTTTATCGAAAGGAATAGTTGAAAATCTGCTAAATTCGATTGATCAACCGCTTCGCTTTCTTATTTTAGGACCATGTATCTGTGCAGATTGTTATACAGTTGGCAAAGAAGTTCATGAAGCGGTTTATTTAAGTGATCCTCAGGGTTTTAAAGAAGACAAACCTGGTTCAATTGACTTGAAAGCATCAGCTTTAAGGCGGACCCAACGAGTGTGTTTTGAGCAATTTAAGGTTATTGATATAAATGAGTGTACCATGGAGTCACCAAGTTTACATAGTTTTAGAGCAACAACTACCGCCAGTAGGAATTTCCTCTGGCTTGCAGAAATCCAGCAGGGTGAACATATTCCGCACCTAAATAAAGATATTAATCACAATTCCCTTGAGAGGAGATAAAATTGAAAAAATTGACAGTTATTGTTTCAGCCCTTCTTGTGCTGGCATGCTCAACCGCTTTTGCTGAAGCTGGCGGCGATGATGTTACATCTGTGGGCATCATTCCTTTTGGTTACAGTGATGACAATGCCAGATGGATCAGTGGCAAACTTAGTGATTTTCTTATGGATAATCTTGAAACCAGTGAAGATTTTGTTCTGATAAGTGAAGATGACCTTGAAGATGCTTTTGAAGATATCGGATTTGATCCAGACCAGTTTAAATACGGAGTTCCACCTGACATGATTGTAGATGCAGGTACTGGAATGGGTGCAGATCTGATTGTTTTTGGTTTTGTAGTTCCAGGTGGCGGCGATCAGTATCAGGTTCTTTGGAACATTGTGGTTGTTTCCAGCAATAATACCATTAGTCCTGCACCATCAATGGTGGTTAAAAATACCGATCCTGTGAAAGAACTTGCAGAAACAATTGTTTCCGAGATTAACGGTCAAGTTGGTGCAAGAGCTGACGAGTCTTTGAACATGGCCAGATATCACAGCGTTAATGGTACATGGAATAGTGCTATCACTTCATATCTTCAGGTTTTAGAAGTCGATCCTGAACACATTGATGCTATGAATGAACTTGCTGCAATTTACATGAAGAGTGATGTTGATTCTGTGAGCCGTGCAGAAGAAATGTTTAATAACATTCTTGTTATAGATCCTGTTAACTCCCCAGCATTAAGCGGTCTTGGAAAAGTCGCTCTTGCTGCTGGTGATAATGAAGCTGCAAAAGACTACTTTGATCAGGCTATTGCTGCTGATCCTGATAATACAGCTGCTTACTCGGGTCTTGCTACAGCTTACACTGCAATGGGTATGACCGATGAAGCTATAACCAGTTTTGAAACTGCTCTTGTTTCTAACCCTGATAACCTTCAGGCCAGATATGCTCTTGGTCTTTTGTATGCAGAGCTTGGTAACTATACTGATGCTATCCCTCATATTGAAGCGATTCTTGAAGCTAGACCTGAGTATAATAATCTCCGACTGAAACTTGCTTCAGCATATTCTGAAATAGGCGATTACGGTTCTGCAGCAGATAATGCAATTATCGTATTGGATTCCACGCCTGACGATACTGATCTTGCGTTGTTTGTGGCTCAGTATGAAGCAAAAGCAGGAAGAACCTCAGACGCTGTGGCTAGATTGAACTCTATCATAGCATCAAGTGGTAGCCGTCAGGCTTACCTTATGCTTGCTACAGTATACCGTGACAGTGGTCAGCGTGGTTCAATGCAGGGTGTATTCAATCGTCTTCACAGTGCATACCCTGGTGATCCTGTTGCTAATTACATGGTTGGCGCATTTTACTACCAAAGTGGAAGTTCAAAAGCAAGAGTTAGCGAACTTGTTTCCTCTAATGTATCCACATGGGAAAGTGCAATAAGTGAACTCAGATCCGCTGTTACCTTCCTTAATCAGGTAACCGGATACAGAGCAAGCCAGGCACAAAATATGGTTTCAGCAGCGCAGAATGCTATCAGCCTTTGCGAAGAAAAGATTGATAGGGTAAATCGTTACTCACAATGATCTGTGCTTAAATTAGTTTTTTATGGAAGGGGCGCTTTTAAAGCGTCCCTTTGTCTAAAATAGAAAGGTATTTCAGTGGAAGGACGATTTTTAGATAGAGTAGTAATCACCGTTAGGGCTGGAAAAGGCGGTGATGGCATTGTTGCTTTTAGAAGAGAGGCATATGTGGCTAAGGGTGGCCCCAGCGGTGGTGATGGTGGCAGAGGCGGGCACGTTTGGCTTGAGGTAAACAGAAAGCTTACAACTCTTGTTGATTTTACTAATGGATCTATTTTCCGAGCTGAAAAAGGTGTACCAGGCGGAAAAAATGATATGACAGGAGCAAGGGGAAAAGACCTGGTTCTTTTCATTCCCCCTGGCACAGAAGTTTATAATTTTGATACAGGAGATTTGTTAGCTGATATGATCGAGCCAGGGCAAAGAATGTTAATCGCCAGGGGCGGGGAACATGGTTTGGGAAATGCAAATTTCGCTACCCCTGAAAGGCGAACTCCAAGAATTTGCACAAAAGGTACAGCTGGTCAAGAGTTAAAACTTCGTTTTGAGTTAAAACTTATGGCAGATGCAGGCCTTGTGGGGTTTCCTAACGCAGGCAAGTCTACACTGGTTTCCAGAATCAGTGCAGCAAGACCTAAGGTTGCCGGTTATCCTTTCACAACGCTCAGTCCATCTTTAGGTGTTGTAAAGTTCAATGATGGATTTAGTTTTGTTGTGGCTGATCTACCTGGTTTAATCCTAGGTGCCAGCAAAGGAGTTGGTCTTGGCCTTAGATTTCTAAGACATGCCGAGAGAAACAGAATTCTTGTATTTGTACTTTCCCCTGATATGGAGGTTACTCCTGGTAAGCAGCTAGCCACATTAAGAAATGAACTGCTTGAATATGGAACTGATCTAAAAAGCATCAGTGCCATGGCAATTCTTTCTAAGTGTGACACAATAACGGAAGAAGAGCAAGAAAAGCTTCTTTCAACTCTTCCAAAGGGAACAATGCCTCTCAGTTCAGCAACAGGAAAGGGGGTTCAGGAATTTCTGACAAGATTGGGAAAACTGATCCTCAAAGAGAGAAGGAAAGATTCAGAGCCCTCTTAAAATTAGCACTCCTGGACTCTTCTTCCAGGAGTGAACTTCGCAGGCTTTTTTCAATAGAACCTCCTGAGGTATTAGCTTCAATGTCTCCTGCTTTGGATATGTCAGAAGCAATTGCTATTTGTGAAAAACTCAGTATTAAAGCAACATATTTTGGAGGAGATCGTTACCCTGAACAGTTAATGAATATTCCAGATCCCCCGGCAATTTTGTTTTATAGGGGTAAGTATTCTCCAGATGAGTTAAATTTCGTTGTGGCGGTTATTGGCTCCAGAAGATGTTCACTGTATGGAAGAAAAACTGCAAGAAAGATATCCATGGAACTTAGCCGAGCAGGAGTTTGTGTAACAAGCGGTCTTGCTCGAGGTATTGACGGAGAGGCACACAGAGGTGCTCTTGATGGTGGTTCTCCAACAGCGGCAGTGTTAGGTGGTGGAATTGATATCATGTATCCACCAGAGCATGCAAACCTTGCTGAGAAAGTAGCTTCAGAAGGTATTCTAATTTCAGAGTATCCTCCAGGGGTTAAACCTGCTAAGTATACTTTTCCAGAACGCAATAGAATTATAAGTGGTTTATCCAGTGCTGTTGTTGTGGTAGAGGCCGGTGAAAGAAGTGGCACTATGATTACAGTGGGAACTGCTCTCGATCAGGGGCGTGATGTTTTTGCAGTACCCGGTGACATAGATAGATCATCCACCAGGGGATCTAACCGTCTGTTACGGGATGGTGCAGGAATTGTTTTGTCTGCTGAAGAACTTATAACCGAGCTCGGTTTTAAATCAGTGGAAAAACCTGTTAACAGTGCTTCTGATCCAATTCTTATTGCTTTGAATCAAAAACAGGTAACCTCAGAGCAACTTTCTTTGATTCTGCATGAGGAACCATCTTTGTTGAATAAAAAACTCTTAGAA
>JAOZUR010000041.1 GCA_029938555.1 Candidatus Sabulitectum sp.
TGATTTTAAAAATATCCAGTTTTTCAATTTCGCTGGCTATGTACGAAGCTGTATCGTAACAAGCTTGATGAATTTTTTCATAACCTTCGTATCCGAGCCTGATAAAATTATAGTATTGAGCAATTATTTGCCCACCTGGTCTGGAAAAATTAAGAGCAAATGTAGGCATATTCCCACCAAGATAATTAACCATAAAGATTAAATCTTCAGCAAGATCTTCTTTCTCACGCCAAAGCACCCAGCCTACACCAAGTGGGGCAAGACCGAATTTATGCCCTGATGAATTAATCGATTTCACTCTTTCTAAGCGAAAGTCCCAGATGATTTCCTTATTGCAGAAAGGGGCGAGAAAACCACCGCTTGCTGCATCCACATGTACTGGAATATCAAGACCCGTTTCTTCTTGAAGTTTATCAAGAGCCTTACAAACTTCTTCAACTGGTTCATATTGGCAGGTGTAGGTAACTCCTAATGTTGGAACAACACCGATTGTGTTTTCATCGCATCTTTTGATAACCTCTTCAGGACTCATAATAAGTCGGTTTTTTTCCATTGGAATTTCACGAAGTTCAATATCCCAATAACGGGCGAATTTATGCCAGCAAATTTGAACAGGACCGCAGATTAAATTTGGTTTCTCTGTTGATTTCCCCAGGGTTTTGCGCTTTGCACGCCAGCGCCATTTTAGTGCCATACCACCAAGCATTGCGGCTTCACTTGAACCGGTTGTTGAACAGCCAATTGTATTTATAGAATCCGGTGAATTCCATAAATCTGCCAAAAGATGTACGCATCTCGCTTCAATTTCAGCAGTTTGAGGATACTCATCTTTGTCAATCATGTTTTTATCAATGCACTCAGTCATTAACTGTTTAACTTCTGGTTCAACCCATGTTTGACAAAAAGTTGCAAGATTTTGTTTTGCATTACCGTCAAGCATAAGCTCGTCATGAATAATTTGGTAAGCATGGTTAGCAGCAATTGCTTTTTTAGGAAATCTATACTTAGGTTGCGTTACACTTTCATCTACAGAAGCGTAAACATCATCATTTAAATCATTCAAAATACTTTTCTGGGCGTGAAGTGGCATTTGTTTCTCCCTTGGTAGTTTCTTCTTCTAACAATAACATTCTTATGCTTCGCTAACCAGTTGCCTTCTACCGGCAGGGGTTAACTAAAACTACCTTGAGTTTAGATCCAATAATCCTTTTCAAGAGCTCTGTATTGAACTGCTTCAGCAATGTGAAAGCTTGTTACCCGTTCCGCTGCTTCAAGGTCAGCAATTGTTCTTGCAACACGAAGGGTTCGGTAGTAACCTCTTGCTGAAAGACCAAACCTTGCAGCTGCTGTATCAAGAAGTTTTCTTCCTGATGAATCAAGATCACAATGGGTTCTAGTAAGAGTACTGGACATGTGTGCATTGCAATGAATACCTTTGGAATCTTTAAACCTTTTAGTTTGAATATTTCTTGCATTAATTACTCGTTCCCTTATTGAAGAGCTTGTTTCACCTAAAAGCTGATTGTTGCTTAATTCTTCCCTTGGAACGGGAAGTACTTCAAGATGAATATCTATTCTGTCAAGAAGTGGGCCGGATATTTTCCCAAGATACCGCTGAACTTGTGATGCAGTACAATTACATGACTTGGCAGGATGGGTTAAATAACCACATGGACAAGGGTTCATTGCTGCAACCAACATGAACCTGGCAGGTAATTGAACAGTTGCTGCTGATCTTGAAATAATAACCTTTCCAGATTCCATAGGCTGACGCATTACCTCAAGAGCTCCTCGCCTGAATTCAGGAAACTCGTCTAAAAACAAAACACCATTATGGGCTAGGCTCACCTCGCCAGGCCGTGGGTTAGAACCGCCACCGGCAAGGCCGGGAGTTGATACTGTATGGTGAGGCGCGCGAAATGGGCGTTGCGTAACAAGAGCCTGACCTTCAGGAAGAATTCCTGCAACACTATGTACCTTTGTTGTTTCCACAGCTTCCTCCCTGGACATAGGGGGAAGTATTCCAGGAAGACGAGCAGCCAACATGGTTTTACCTGATCCTGGAGGACCTATCATTAACACATTATGACCACCAGCAGCTGCGATTTCCAGCGCCCTTTTTGCCTGTTGCTGCCCATGAACTTCAGAAAAGTCAGTAAAGAACTGCTCAGGTTTATTAATGAATTCAGTTTCTGTTGATTCTTTCAGATTATTTAGGCCTTGCAAAAAAAGAGAAACCTGCTCAAGATTGTCAGCTGGGAAAACAGGAACAGGAGAAGCAATTACAGCTTCACCAGCATTTATTGTAGGAACAATAAACCCTTCAATACCACTGCCACTTAACCCTGCAGCCATTGGCAATACCCCTTTTACCGGCCTTAAAGAACCGTCTAAAGCAAGTTCAGCAAGGTAAGCGTATTTTGATGCCCGTTCCTTAGGAACAAAGCCTGATGCCGCCAGAAGGCCCACTGCAATAGGAAGATCAAAAGCTGCCCCTTCTTTTTTTCGACCGGCAGGAGCAAGATTTATTGTAAGTTTTTTTGATGGCAGTGTAAAACCGGTGTTGCCAATTGCAGCCTGAACCCTCTCGCGAGATTCCTTGACAGCATTATCAGGCAACCCAACAATGGTAAAAGTTGGCAAACCCCTGGTAAGGTCAACTTCCACATCAACCTGAAAAGCATTAATACCAACAAGACCTACACTATGAGTTAAAGCGAGCATGGTTCCCCTTTCGTTAAAAGGAGTAACCGATATTTCTTCTAAAAACACAACAGGGGAAGCTTAAAACTTCCCCTGTTTATTAATTCAGGTAACCTTATTCTTCGATTGTAACCTTACGCATAACATCACCCTGAGTGATGGCGTTTACAACATCCTGGCCAGATGTCACTTTACCGAATACTGTGTGTTTTCCATCAAGATGAGGCTGAGGGCCATGTGTGATAAAAAACTGGCTACCGTTGGTTCCTGGGCCTGCATTAGCCATGGAAAGAGAGCCGGTCTCGTGACGAAGAGGGTTGCCTGTAAACTCATCCTGGAAATTGTAACCTGGGCCGCCCATTCCAGTACCTGTAGGGTCGCCACCCTGAACCATAAAATTGTTGATAACACGATGGAAAGAAACTCCATCGTAGAAACCATCTTTAGCAAGTGTTATGAAGTTATTAACTGTCACTGGAGCAAATTCAGGATAAAGATCAATGTTGATCATTCCTTTGTCTGTATCAATTTTCAACTTGTATACAATATCTGTATTGATGTTCATCTGTGGTGGTGCACTGTACTGCTTAGCCATGATTCTCCTATCCTATAATGTTAACGAGTCTGCCTGGAACTACTATTACTCTCCGTGGAGCGGAACCTTTCAGGTGATCCTGAACTTTGTCCAACTGAAGAGCCATTTTTTCGATATCTTCCTTTGAAGCATCTGCTGGAACAGAAATTCTTCCTCTTATTTTTCCCTTTATCTGAACAACAATTTCAACAGTATCTTTAACTGTATCCTCTTCTACCCACTCAGGCCATTTCTGAGTATGAATGGTTTCACTATCGTCACCAAACCCAAGAACATGCCAAAGTTCATCGGTAACAAAAGGTGCTACTGGAGCCAGAGATATAAGAAAGTCCTGCTGAACTTTTCTCCATAAATCTGCTACTGAAGCTGCCTTGCTTCTATTTGCCGAAAGGAAATTCAAAAACTCCATCATGGCAGCTACGCCTGTATTAAACTGAAAACCATTCATATCAGATGTAACTTTTTTAATGGTTCTTGCAAGCTGGTATTTCAATTCCTTTTCAAACTCCACATCTGTTTCTTGTTTTTCAATAACAGCGGTTTCAAGGAAAAGGTTCCAAACTCGTTTTACAAATCTGAATGTACCAGCAAGCCCTTCCTCGCTCCATTCAATTTCTGCTTCAAATGGACCCATAAATATTATGTAAAGCCTTAAAGCATCTGCTCCGTATTTTACTACCATTTCATCAGGGGTGATAACATTACCTTTGCTCTTTGACATTTTCTGATGATCATAACTTATAAGCATTCCCTGATTTTTCAGACATGTAAACGGCTCAGTAAAATCAAGCATTCCAGCATCATACATAACCTTGGTCCAGAACCTGGCATAAATAAGATGCATTACTGCATGCTCGGCACCACCTACATATAGATCCACAGGAAGCCATTTTTTAACTTCATCCATATCAAAAGGGGCATCATCACAATGTGGTGAAGCAAATCTGAGGAAATACCAGCTTGAACAGGCAAAACCCGCCATAGTACTTGTTTCACGCTTAGCTGCACCACCGCATTCAGGACAGGTAGTGTTCACCCAATCTTCACAGGCAGCAAGTGGTGAGCGACCTGAATCATCTGGTTGATAGCTATCTACATCTGGCAAAATAACCGGCAGATTTCTTTCTGGAACAGCACCGCATTTATCGCAGTGAATAATGGGAATCGGAGCCCCCCAATACCTCTGCCTACTCACAAGCCAGTCTCTGATTCTGTACCTGGTCTCGCCTTTTCCAAATTTATTCTTTTCCGCAAAATCAGCCATAATATTTCTGGACTCTTCCGAACTAAGACCGGAAAATTCTCCACTGTTAAGAAGCTGACCATCTGCTACTGTGGCTTCCTCTTCAACTCCTTGAGCTATACCATCTGGAGCAATAACCTCAATGATGGGAAGATCATATTTTTTTGCAAAATCAAAATCTCGCTGATCATGGGCTGGAACAGCCATTATAGCAGCAGTTCCATACCCTGCAAGAACATAGTCAGCAGTCCAAACAGGAATTTTCTCGTTATTAAATGGGTTCAAAGCATAAGCACCGGTAAAAACTCCGGTTTTTCCCTTTTCACTAGCCACAAGCCTCTGAAGATCAGTTTTTGCGCTGGAAGCACTAATGTATTCTTCCACATTTTTCCTGTGCTCTTCCGTGGTGATTTTCAAAAGATCAGAATGCTCCGGAGCTAGAACGCAGAATGTGGCACCAAAAATTGTATCAATTCTAGTTGTGTATACTGGAAGATTTATAACTCCACTTTTTTCGGTATCAACAGTAAAAACAACTTCCGCACCGGACGAACGACCTATCCAGTTTCTTTGCATGGCTTTAATATTTTCTGGCCAATCCAGATCATCAAGCTGATCAACTAACCGATCGGCATACTCAGTGATTTTAAAGTACCACTGTGGCAATCTTTTTTTAATTACCTCGGTGCTGCATCTCCAACATATTCCACCGGCAGATTCTTCATTGGAAAGAACAATCTTACAGCTGGGGCAGTACATCTGAAAATTATCAGACTGATATGCAAGGCCCCGGTCAAATAAGAGAAGGAAAAAGAACTGCGTCCATTTATAATATTCCGGGCTACTAGAGTTTATCTCTCTGCTCCAGTCATAACTAGCTTCAAAGAGTTTCATTTGCCTTTTGTAGTTCTCTGTATTAACCCTGGTGACTTCAACAGGATGTACACCAGTTTTAATGGCATATTCTTCCGCTGGTTGCCCAAAAGCATCCCAACCCATAGGATGAAGAACGTTGAATCCATCCATTCTTTTCATACGACAAATTACATCTGTTGGAATGTAATTTCTGCAATGCCCAACAGAAAGACCAGCACCAGATGGGTATGGAAAATAATCAAGACAATAAAAATTCTCTTTTTCTGGATCATCACTGGTTTTATACAGGTTTTTGCTCTCCCAGATGGGAGACCATTTTTTCTCTAATTCCTTGAAATTGTAAGGTCTCATTTTTAGCCCTCCTATGTATGTAGTGTGGAAATATACAAAATAGGGAAGGAATACAGGTTAGTTCAACTAGTTGCCTGCATAAAAAATATTGCTTCACCATTGTTTAATGAAAGAAGAGAGCAACCTGCAGCTTTTAAAATTCTGAACAGAACTGCCACTTCGGTTACTGCACCAAACCTACCTGACTCTATTTCCTGAAGAATTAACTCCTGCGTCATTGAGTAAAAAGATTTGTTAAGACTTTTCACCGTAAGATATGCTCCAGGTGATGAAACTATATCTGACTTCCTTACATGAAAGGAAACAACACCATCCTGAATGGCAAGCTGAGTTATCAATGCAAAACACTGTAAAACAACATCAGAAACTATCATAACCGATGGAACCTTATCTGAAAAAATAAGCGATGGAGGACGAAGCCCTTTTTCAGCAAAAACACCATGAAGTTTGGAAAAGTACTTATTAAGGTGCAAATTGGAAAACGAGAACTGATCGGTTAAAATAGATAAAGTAAGCAGATGCGTCACCCGAAATGCTGTTTCATTTGAGTACAACATGGTTCTGGCAAACCCAGAAAGAGGATCTGCTTGCTCTACGAAATTCAGAATCGCATTGTTCTGCTCAATTGCATGTGCAGAAGATAGCTTAAGATACATTGCCATGCTTTGTGAGTATTTCTGCATCTCCTGGTGAATAACCTTAGTTGAGCTAGTATTACGAAGATTATACTGATTACAACTATTAAATAAATTTAAAACTAAGTCTAGTGCTTCTTGCCTTATAGAAACAGATGATTTAACATGAAAATTCCGTCCTTGAATACACACTGAGGAACGAGTAATTAATTCTTCTGATTCTTTTGATTCAGAGTCTGTACTGTTTTTAAGAGAAAAACCATCACTACAGCTAAATTCAATAGTACCTGAGCCATCAATTGCAAAGCAAACATGAGAAAAGGCCTTTAACCGTTCATTTGTAGACGAAGCAGAAAAAAGATTTGTTATCTCTTTGATAAAAACTTTACTGTTACCCACAGGTATAGAATCTCCGTGTGATAAAATACCTGTAACAAGAAATACTGGCGCAGCATATACACCTACAGGAGAATTGATTACAGTAATACTCCATCTAAAAACATCAGAAAATGAACCATCTTTTCTAGGAACTGCCCAATCTCTGCTGTTTGTATTATTTTCAAAACCAAGTTCAAATGCTCGGGTATTTAATGTATATCCTTTCCCGTCAGGATCAATTAGCCTCCTGATATGATCACTACCAGCTTCATTTAAACCGACTCCACAGACTTGCTCCATAGCTAAATTCCACTGCTCTATTTTTTCATCCATCCTAATAATTGCAACGGGGAAAGGAATTCCATCTAAAAGCTTACGAGGAAGTTCATGGTTATGTTCTACTTTTTTCTCTGAAAAAACTCTTGCTTCTTTTTCGTTTAGAATTTCATTCCTAGTTTTAATCAGATAGGAAACAACCTGAAGATACACTTTGTTTGATTCTGAAAGCTCAGAGTCAGCTAAAAGAAGATAACCAACATTAGAAGCGCCCTTACCAATTGGTAAAATTATACAGTTAGCAAAATGTCCTGAAACATGCCCTAACTCAGATGCAGTTATTCTGTATTGCTGATCTCCATTCCATACAAATGAAGGAAAACCTAAATTTCTTGGTTCATTAGTGGGAAAACCTTTGGGCCAATCACCTGAACTTACATTAAGTTTAAGAGTCTCGTACGAGTCATACAAATACTGAGCTACTGCTATGGAATTTGTAGCTTTGAGTATTTCAGCACAGAAGAAACTAGGATCATCAAATTCTACCCCAGGCACAACTTCAAGTAGTCTAGATATCCGAAGAAGATTCTCTTTACTAAACTCAGCCTTCTTTTGAATATTGGTAATATCTGACTTATCTTCAAAAAGACAAACAAAATTCAGAGCCTGATTTGATTGATTTCTCACTGCTCGCAAAGTCTGACGAAGGGTTACCAATTTGCCTGATGAATCTGTAAAAGAAATCAGTCCTGTTTGCTCTGCCCTCTCTACTGCAAACAAGTGTTCCGAAGCATCGTGCACCCATTTATATGATTCAACCGACAGTATGTCATGAAGCTGAAGGCCTATTAATGAGCCTTTCTTGTTTGATATCTTTGCAAATCCTGGATTTGATAACAAAACTCTCAAACGACTGTCAAGAAGCAAAAGACCTGTACCTGTGGATTGAAGATAAGCCTGATTAAGCCTGTTCAAAGCCCGTAAACGCTTACTTGTTCGGTAGCTTTCAGTAGAATCATGGAACAGACCAATAACACCTGGGCCTCCTCTACTAAGAACACCCTCAACTCTTTTCTCGCCGGAAGGTCTAAACTCGATTCTTACCTCGTGTCCCAAATGTGCTGAAGAAATAACACTGTTCCAATCATAAAGAACCGGACTGGGCAAAATTTCCGAAGCCAACCTTCCCTTTGCATCTTCCTGGGAAAGACCAAACAGGTGGGTCATTCTTTTGTTCCATTGAAGAATTGTACAGTCTGGAGCAAATCCAACAATTCCACCTGCAATGTCTGTAACAAGATCAAAATCCTGGATTTTTTCAGTTATTAATGTCGCCGTATTACTGGAACCTGATTTCCCCGGGATAATAACAAGTGACAACTCCTGATCCCTAACTATTTCTTTCCCATCCATAAGACAAGCAGTAACAGAATCAGGAAGCAGACTGAATGGATCTTTTGACCTAATAAGTTTATCTGAATTAATGCCCAATACGGCAAAAAGATCACCATCAACTTTGATCTCACCGGAAAAAGCAACAAAAGACAATCTTGCCCAAGAGTTAGAGCTAAATGACATAATTATTTATTAGTCACTAAATGAGTAAGCCATACCTATGGAAAACATTGTGGAAGAATCATCCACTCGTTCTGATTGTTCATTTGGGAATGCGGTATTCTTGCGTGATTTAAACCTGCTCAAAAGACCAGCACCAAAAGTAAACTGATTGACATGCAGATCACAACCCAAACCAAAACCAAGACCAGCACGGTTTGCCACACGGTTATCATCGAAACTCACAGAGGACAGAACATTCATGTTTTCAGTAAGCGGCATCTGAAAGAACAGATTTCCAAGAAAACGATTCTGGTCAAAAGGAGAAACAATTTCAGCTTCAAATCCTACTATGGTATTTTTAATATGTTCAGCAAGAGCACTCCCGCCAAAGGCAATAATATCCTCCATGTAATCAGTTTCTGAAGAATATGAAACTCCTGACTTAAACACATCACCATCAAGAGCAAGTCCTGCGTGCCAGGCAAACTCTTTGTCTTCAACTGTCCAGTAAGCAGAAGAATCTGGAATAAGAAACTGGTGGCTGGCAAAATCGTACTGATACTCTGCATTTACCATTCTAACGCCCCCGGAAAATCCTGCAGATAAACGGCCATAAACAACGGTGGATACGCTTGCAAGAGTTTCCCACTGGGAACCCTCAGCATAAAGCACAGCTACACCAATTTCAGGTTCATCTGGTTTGTCATAAATCGTATGAGAACCTTCATATCCGAATTCACCTACTTTTGCAATTCCTGCTCCAAATACAAAAGATCCTGCTGGAAATACAAAAGCAGCAGTTCCATTATCAGCGGTGAGATATGTTCTAACTGTTTTCTCAATATCGCTATTAATCACCCGTTCAGCCCAGTAAATAGACGATCCTGCCAGCTGTAAACTAGTGGACAGTGAAGCTGTTTGGGCTGGATTATAAAAAATTCCAGCAGCTTCTTGTATTCCAAGAGCCCTCAAAGAACCAAGAGCAGTTGTTGACGGAGAAATACCAGGAATCATTGTTCCTTTTGTTACTGAATCATAGTACCCAAATCCCATAGCCTGTCCCACTAGAATGGTGATGATTGCTGAAAAGAAGAGGAAGTTTTTCATTCTAAGCTCCATTTTTTAAAGTTGTATTGATGCGCCTACAGTAAAACCAGTAACTATATCATCGATAAGTTGAACATCAGGAAAACCTAAAACATTATCGTTTCTGGTTTCACTTCCGTAATTAAATGCTGCACTAATATCAGTTCTTCCCAAGTTTATGGTTGTTCCCATAAATATTCCCAAAGAAGTTTTTGCACTGGCCTCTCCGGTGGAGGACAAAACAGCTCCTCCTCTGAAATACAGATTATGATCCGGGTGTATCCCTCCAAAGGCATTAGCAGACCAGGCATTATTTTTTTCATCAGTATCATAAATTCTAGCTTCAAAACCGAACCCCGGGAAAAAATCACTGATATTACCCACGCGAAGGCCCAAGGCAATACTGGATGGACAATTTTCTGATTTTGATGAATAAGTACCACCAATAGAAATGTTTTCTCCTGCTGGAACCGAGGCTCCCGCCCGCCATGCAAACTCTGCTTCATCTCTAGCCCAGGATGAGGTTGAATCAGGGATATCATTATCAAAATGATGCCATAAATAATCATAGCTTATTGTTCCCATACGATATCCAACTGAAGCTCCAAGATTTACTTCACCGGGAAGTGTTGTAGCAAAACCTGTTGCTGCTTCCCAAACTCCCCCATCAACTATAAGATTTTCATAACCGGCAATTATGACTGATGGGTTTGTATCAAGAAAAAAGTACTCTCCTTTGTATGTGTAATCTCTAATTTTTGCTATTCCAATTGCAATGCTTGAATTACCATAATTCAATCCTGCCTGAAAACTTGAAGTCCCAAGACCGGCATAAGTCAGCGCATGCTTACCAAGACCATCATCCACAGATTGTTTCAAAATAAGAGGCCCAATAGAAGCAGAAAAAGAAGGATTATATTCTGCTAATTCTGCGGGATTACCGAACAAATTCATGCCACCTACATTTACAGACATCACTCCACCAAAACCATGTGTAATTGCGTCTACACCAGGCAATGGGCTACCTAGCCCCTGTGCTGCCGGATAACCATATCCGAACGCGGATAATGGAATTATCAAAAACACAGCAAAGAAACAAAAGTATAGTTTTTTCATTTTACTCTCCGTTAATTAGAGGGGTTGCTTTTACTGTCAATAATACACATTTTTGCACACTACCAAAACCCACCAACATAGTAGGTATTAAACGGAAGGAAACCTGTGAAGAAAGTATCATTATTTATTCTTGTATCTGTATTAATTTGTCTTTCTACTGGAACTGCACTGGCAGTTGAGCTTAATCCAACAGCAGACATGACAACCACACCCACATCCGCTACAACTACAACAGCTTTTGTAGAAATCTGCTTTAGGCCTGCTCATCAACACCCAGATACCCGTGGATCTATTCTATTCGACCTTGAACCATATATGGGATGGAATGTTGATTCAGCCATTTTGAATATCAATGTTTTTTATATGAGTAGTTGCGGTCTGCCAACAACTTTCCACACATACGCAGCAACTGAAAACTGGGATGAATCCTGGTCTGGAAATCACCTAACCCATGGAACAACAGATTGGGGTATTTTCACAATAGATGAACTTCAATGGTATCAGCTAGATGTAACTGACCTTGTTCATGGCTGGCTTTCAAGTTCTATAGATAACCACGGGCTTGTATTTGAATCTGTTAATGATAATCAAGCTGAACATCGATTCTATTCCAACAACGCATCAGTTCCATCAGTAAGACCCTACCTTACTCTTTCATTTCCACAAGCTTTAGAGGGTTCTACTTGGGCTGGCATTAAAAACTCTTTTTAATCTGAATTAAGAAAAACCCCCTCTTGTTCCAAAAAACAAGAGGGGGTTTTTTATGTAAACCTCTTTAGAAGTTTTCCTTCACAAAATCAAAACCAGCTTTTACAGCTTTGGCATTCAAGTCAATAATAGCCTGCTTCTTACCCTTAAAAAGTTTGGGCAGCAGTGATACAATATCCTCAACCCTGAACGCACCTGTAATTGCTGCATAAGCACCAATATTTACAAGACTTTGAACTCGGGTATTGCCAAGTTCATCAGCCATACCGGTAATAGGTATAGCAAAAACCTTGATGTCTGTTCTTGTTGGCTCTATGTCGATCAAAGTACTGTTGTAAATCAGAGTTCCACCAGGAACAACAGATTCTTCAAACTTTTCAAGACTAGGTCGGTTCATAGCAAGAAGCATAGTTGGTTTAACTGCTTCAGCGGCACCAATTACACCATCCTGAATATTTACAGAACAGTTAGCAGTTCCCCCACGCATCTCTGGGCCATAACTTGGAAGCCAAGATACATTGTAACCGTATTCAAGGGCAACGCTTGCAAGAGCCTGACCTGTTACCATTATGCCCTGGCCGCCAAATCCAGCAACTCTGATTGACATTTTCTTGTACTGCTCAGGTACATCGCCTCTTGGAAAATCAACATCTGCATCAGCAGAAATTCCAAGTTTCTCCCAGACAGTTGCAGGTTCCATGATAGGAACTGGTCTGTTAATAACCCTGGCTTCATCACCCTTGTCACGATATACACCAAGAGGGTAAAGAGGAAGCATCTTTTCCTTAACCCACTCCATGCTCTTTACAGGATCCATCTTCCAACCACTAGGGCAGGTAGAAAGGACTTCCACAAACTGGAACCCTTTTCTTTCTTTAGCATTCTGAAGTGCCTTACGAACTGCAGCACGGGTTTTTCTGATGTGAGGAGCATCATGAAGAGATACTCTTTCTACATAAGTTGGTGCTGTAAATTGGCTTATGACCTCACACATTTTCATAGGGTAACCATCGGTATCTGTGTTTCTTCCATAAGGTGTTGTAGTGGTAACCTGGCCTTCAAGAGTAGTAGGAGCCATCTGCCCACCGGTCATGCCGTAAATGGCATTGTTCACAAAGAAAACTACGATGTTTTCGCCTCTGTTTGCCGCTTGGATAATATTGTTTCCACCGATTGCAGCAAGATCACCATCACCCTGATAACTAATTACAACTTTGTCAGGATTCGCACGGCTGGTAGCAGTGGCCACAGCAGGAGCACGACCATGAGCAGCCTGAAAATTTCCAGTATCAAAATAATAGTAAGCAAACACGCTGCAACCAACAGGACTGATGAGAATTGTATCATCAACTATGTCCAAGTCTTCCATTGCCTCGGCTATGAGCTTATGAAGAATACCATGACCACAACCTGGGCAATAATGAGTTCTATCTTTCTCGGCACCAGCTTTGTGCTTGTAAACATCGATAAAACCTTTGGGCTTTTTGAGTATTGTCTTTTTCATTATTTAACCTCCCCGTAAAGCTCGGAGATCTTATTGGAAATCTCATCGGCTGAAGGTACATTTCCACCTAATCGGAAATAAAGATCACTCTTTATCACTCCACTAAGAGCTAAATCCACATCATCAACCAGCTGACCTGTTGAAAGCTCAACTGTAAGAACATTCTTGATTCCTCTTCCAGGAAGAGCAGCAATTTCATTCTTAGGAAATGGGAACAGAGTAATAGGGCGGAAAAGACCAACTTTTAAACCTTTTGCTCTACAGTCATCAACAACTGTTCGAAGAACGCGACTAACAGAACCGTAACCTATCAATGCGATTTCTGCATCATCCATCATGTATTCTTCAAATTTAACTTCAGCTTTTTCAATAGCCTTGTACTTTTTGAGAAGTTCAAGATTCCAATTTTCAAGATCGTCGTGATCAATATAGATGGAATTCACAAGGTTTTTGTTAAGAGGTGTTCCAAATACTGCATAATCACTTTTGTCAGGCAATTCTTTCACAGGTTCAGGAATAACTACAGATTCCATCATCTGCCCGATAACCCCATCAGTAAGAACAAAAACTGGGATTCTATACTTGTCTGCCAGCTCAAAAGCCTGGAATGTAAAATCACACATTTCCTGACAACTTGCAGGAGCAAGAACTATGCAGCGGTAGTTTCCATGACCGCCACCTTTAACAACCTGATTATAATCGCTCTGTTCAGGGCCGATATTACCAAGACCTGGTCCACCTCGCATGATATCAACGATAACACAAGGAAGAGCAGCGCCTGCACAATAAGAAATGCCTTCCATTTTCAGACTGATTCCAGGACCGGAACTTCCAGTCATAACCCTCTGCCCACTTCCAGCAGCGCCGTAAACCATATTAATGGCTGCGACTTCGCTTTCTGCCTGAACAAATGTTCTTCCCAGTTTTGGGAAAAGAGCAGCAGCAGACTCGGCGATCTCACTTGCAGGGGTAATAGGGTATCCGTAATATGCGGTGCATCCAGCCATGGCTGCGCCGTATACTGAGGCATAGTTTCCCTTCATTAGCATTCTGGCCATTTTACACCTCCTTCTCGGGGTCGTAATTTCTAAGATAAACAGTTATTGCATCTGGTTCAGGGCAGTTGTAGAAACAATTACCACAACCTACACAACCAGTACCGGTGTACTCTGCATAATGATAACCTTTAGAGTTCAGTTTAGATGAAAAAACAAGAACTTTCTTAGGACAGGCTGCAATACACAATCCACACCCTTTACATTTGTCCAGATTAACCTCTGAACGAGGGTACTTGGCATCGGCCAATTTAGGACCTCCTTGCTAAGTTTATTAAAATTTAACACAACAATAAAAACAGAATGACTTAAATTCCTTGAGGTTCTACAATGGCATTATACATGCTAAAAGTCAACCACTGAAGTTACAGAAAAAGGGTAAATATCAAAAAATTTAGAATAGTCATAATCCACTAACCAGCAGTGGAAAAGAAAATCTTTTCATGAAACCAGATTAGTTAAATTCTCTTTTTCCATACACCTTCAATATTGGAAAATCCCTGCATCTCTAATTCAATTTCATCTAATTCCCAATTTTCGATATTCAGGTTTTTTATAAACACCAACTTTGCTGCTATTTCAAGCTGCCTGAGAAATTCATGAGGTTTTAACCCGATTGATACTACTTCAGTAATAACCATAGTACTCATATCTCTGGAAAATCTGATTTCACCTAAAATGACTTCTACTTTTTTTAACACAAAGGAGTCATGATCAGTTTCCACAAAAACAGGTTTGCTTTCCTGAATACTCTTTTTCATTCCTGACTGACTTAATCGAAGAGCAATCATATAGATAACAAAAAACAAAACTGCACCGAGCCACCAGCTCAATAGACCGGTTAACGCCAGAATTGTACAAATAGTAGAGTGCAATAACAATACAGAGCTAAGAGTCATCGAAAGAATTCTTGCTTGTGATTCAGAGAATAATCCTTTAGCCAATCCTCCAGCCATCTTCATGAGCAAATTTTTTCCTGAGAAAGCAGAAACCAGAAGAATTACCCCGAAAATCACCTCCATTAGAATAATGTTTCCACCTGGATAATCAACAAATTCGCCTAGAGCGGTGATACCGCCAAACAGCAGACCCTCAACTAAAAGAGCTGGTTTTTTTTTCTTAAAACAAAGCAAAATTGAAAAAGCCAGAATACCAGCAGTAACACCTGCGAATGCTGCATTTAAACCATCCCATAAAAGATCACCTAGAAGAAACAAAACAAGAACAAGAATCTCTGGCCACAGTTTTTTCATCAAACCCCTCTTTTGCGTTAGTAACAATTCAGATTTTTTCCTGTTTGTATAATACCTTAAAAGGAAACAGCACTCAACCCATTAATGAGGGAAAATGGAAAATACAAAATCTGTTCTTGAGACCGTGTTAAGCCAATTACCCGGCGGAATAGTTCTTGATGTGGCAACCGGTGGTGGTAATTTTGCATCCATTATGGAATTCAACCTAAACAGTTGTAATCATATTGTAGCAATTGATGTAGCAATCAACCCTATAAAACAGATGAAGAACAAGCCAAATTCAGAAATAATTCTTCCATTAGTAATGAGTGGAGAACAGCTAGCTTTTCAAGATAATTCTTTTAACACAGTTTCCCTTTCTAATTCCCTTCATCATCTGAACAATCCTGCTAATGTTCTAAAGGAAATGAAACGAACACTAATTCCAGGTGGATATGTGATTATTCATGAGATGTTCAGTGATGGAGATCAAACTTCTGCACAGAAAACACATACCCTTCTTCATAACTGGTGGGCTGCAACAGATTCTCGAAACGGAGTTATACACAACCCGGTCTATACAGAAAAACAACTCCGTGACATCGTACTAAACATGGGGTTAAATAATCAGCAGTTCTATATTTCTGAAAACCTGTCAGCCAATCCCTTTGCCCCTGAAGTTGTAGAATTCCTAGACAAAGCATACAAGACTTACAACCAACGGGCAGATGGTGATAAAAAACTGAAACAGCAGGGCGAAGAAGCAAAAGCACACCTACAAAAATACGGATTTACAGGTGCAAGGTCACTGTTAGCAATTGGAAGAAGTTCTATAAACTGAAAACTTTCCGGAAGTTATACTTCCGGAAAGTTTCCATTATTATTTACTCAGGTATAAAAACCAGAGAATCGCCATCCAGATCAATTCTTATGGTACTGCCTTCAGGGATTTCTCCTTTAAGAATAGCATCAGCCAATCTATTTTGAATTTCCCGTTGAATTACTCTTTTCAAAGGTCTAGCGCCATAGGCAGGATCAAACCCAAGCTCTGCAAGATAATCCAAAGTTTTTTCTGATACGGAAAGAGTAAGATTCTGTCCAGAAAGAATTTTATTCAGCCTGTTAATCTGTATGGTCACAATTCCACGAATCTGCTGCTGGGTAAGCGAGTCAAAAATTACTACTTCATCTACCCTATTCAAAAATTCAGGTCGGAATCTGGCCTGGAGTTCACCGGTGGCTCGTGCCTTTCTTTCTTCTTCCGGCAGATCTCTTCCTACTGTTCCAATCCAATCACTTCCTAGATTAGAAGTCATTATTAACACAGAATTGCGAAAATCCACAGTTCGTCCTTGACCATCGGTAAGCCTTCCCTCGTCAAGAATCTGCAAGAACACATTGAAAACATCAGGGTGGGCTTTTTCTATCTCATCAAACAGAACTACAGAATATGGCTTTCTTCTAATAGCCTCTGTAAGGAAACCACCTTCATCGTATCCAACATATCCAGGAGGTGCGCCAATCAATCTGGAAACAGAGTGTTTCTCCATGAATTCACTCATATCAATTCGAATCATGGCTTCTTGACTTTCAAACAGAAAATCAGCAAGACTTTTAGCAAGTTCTGTTTTTCCCACTCCTGTGGGGCCCATAAAAATAAAACTTCCCAATGGTTGATTTGGATCCTGCACTCCTGCTCTGGCTCGTCGAATAGCACGGGACACAGCACCAACAGCATCATCCTGCCCTACCACTGTTTTCTTCAGACTTTCCTCCATGTGAAGAAGTCTTTCCCTCTCGCCTTCAAGCATCTTTGAAACCGGAATACCAGTCCACCGAGAAATCACCTCAGCTATCTGCTCGGCAGTTATCTCTTCAGAAAGCATCGCTCCATTTTCTTGAAGAACTGCTAGATCACTTCTGGATTTTTCAAGTTCATCAGTTGTTGTTCGAAGATCACCGTATCGTATTTTTGCCACCTCTGACAGATCTCCTGCTCTTTCTGCCTTTTTTTCCTTAATACGCAGGTCATCAAGTTTTCGGGAAAGCTCCCTAGTTCTGTTGATTATCTCTCGTTCATTTTTCCATTTGATTTCCAGGGCCGAGTACTCTTCTTTCAAATCTGCTATCTCTTTTTTAACCTCTTTGACTTTGAGCTTTGAAGCTTTATCACGCTCTCGCTTCAGTCCCTCTCTGGCTATTTCAAGTCTGGTTATCTGACGCTTTAAAGCATCAACTTCAGCAGGCATACTGTCAATTTCTATCCTAAGACGACTAGCAGCTTCATCCACTAGATCAATTGCCTTATCAGGAAGGAAACGGTCAGATATATATCTGTCGCTAAGAGTTGCAGCTGCAACCAATGCAGGGTCCTGAATGTGAATTCCATGGTGTGCTTCATATTTTTCCCGTAGACCACGAAGAATATTCACAGTGTCTTCTACAGAAGGAGGCTCAACAAGAACAGGCTGGAACCGTCTTTCAAGTGCTGCATCTTTTTCTATGTACTTTCTGTACTCATCAAGTGTGGTGGCTCCTATGCAATGCAACTCTCCTCGGGCCAAGGCAGGTTTCAACATATTTGCTGCATCAACTGCACCCTGAGCTGCTCCTGCACCAACTAGAGTATGCATTTCATCTATAAAAAGAATCACTCTGCCGTCACTTGCTGAAATTTCAGAAAGAACTGATTTTAACCGCTCTTCAAACTCACCTCTGAATTTTGCTCCTGCAATCAGAGAACCCATATCAAGAGACATGAGACTTTTGTTCTTTAGGGTTTCAGGCACATCACCTTCAGCAATTCTTCCTGCAAGCCCCTCGGCTATTGCAGTTTTACCCACCCCAGGTTCTCCGATGAGAACAGGGTTATTTTTTCTGCGTCTGCATAAAATCTGCATTGTTCTCATTATCTCGTCATCTCTGCCAATTACAGGATCCAACTTTTGCTCACGGGCAAGAGCAGTAAGATCTTTGGTATACTTTTTCAATGCTTCATAATTGTCTTCTGAATTTTCACTTGTTACCCTTGAAGAACCCCGCACCTCAGACAAAGCTTTCAGAAAATTCTGTTCTGTTATTCCAAGTTGCTGAAGAACTTCTGCCGCCTTTCCCTGAGCAGAAAAGATGCCCATAAACAAATGCTCACTTGCTATGAAATCATCCTTCATGTTATCAGCTGCTTTTCCTGCAATCTTCAAAACATTAAGTGAAGAGCGAGATAAGACCGGCTGAGCACCGCCTGAGGATCTAGGGAAATTGCTCAAAGCATCTGAAATGCTCTGCGAAAGTGAACCGACTGGAATGCCCAATCGATTCAATACACCTGGAATTGTTCCCGAGTCATTATTCACTAGAGCTGAAAGCAGGTGAAGTGGCATCACTTCAGGATTTCCAGCAGATGAAGCTAAGTTAACTCCCTCGGTAACCGCCTCTCGGGCTTTAATAGTAAGTTTTTCCATTGTCATTTTTTCTCCTTTTACCCATCACAATAGCAATACTCAAGCCATAACTTTGTTCTATATATTACTAATATCTACTAATATCATTGCATTTTCTAATATACAGATGTTATGCTGTGTCGAATTGACACAGCTTTCAATACTACATGTTGTAAAGGGAAAAAATGTTGCAACATAAACATCACTTTACCATTGGTTATTATTGTTGTAGCTTTCACCCATGAGTGTTGTATTCAATAACAGTTTTTGGGAGGTAAAAATGGCTAATATTGGTGTAATAGGGCTGGGTTACTGGGGACCTAATCTTCTTCGTAACATCGTGGCGAACAGAAGAAGCAACAGAATTGTTATCTGTGATAGCGATCCTGGTCGCCTGAACAAAATTGCAGAGAGATTTCCAAACTGCGAAAAAACTCTGAATGCTAAAGACATTTTTGATGATCCAGGTATCGATGCAGTAATTATCGCTACAAGTGTTTCAAGTCACTACCCGCTGGCAATGGAAGCAATGAAAGCCGGCAAACATGTTTTTGTTGAAAAACCTTTTGCTGAAGATACCGCAAAAGCTGAAGAAATGGTGAAGTTTGCAGAGGAAAATAAGCTGGTAACAATGGTTGGGCACACTTTCCTTTACTCACCTCCTGTATTGAAAATTAAGCAGATTCTTGATAACAAGGAACTGGGAGATATCAGATTCATTACAAGCAACAGAGTAAATCTTGGATTACATCAGAAAGATGTTTCAGTTATCTGGGATCTTGCTCCACATGATTTTTCCATGATTTTCTACTGGTTAGATGAAGAACCAAATTTTGTCGAGGCTTTTGGTCATGATTATGTTTTGAAGGGTATTCCTGATGTGGCTTTCATTAATCTTGGCTTCCCAAGCGGAGCAACTGCAAATGTTCAGGTTGCATGGCTTGCCCCCTCAAAACTTAGAAAAACAGTTATCGTTGGAAGCAGAAAAATGCTTATTTACGATGATACAGAACCTTACGAAAAAATCAAGATTTTTGACAAAGGTGTTGATATTCTTGAGCCGGAAACATTTGGACAGTATCAGCTTTCATACAGAACAGGTGATATAGTTAGTCCTCAGCTTGATTCCTTCGAGCCTCTTCATTCTGAAATGGAAGAGTTCCTTCGCTGTGTTGAAACAGGCGGAACTCCTAGAACCTCAGGTAGAAGTGGAATGGGCGTTGTTAAAGCTCTTGAAATTGCAGACAATAGTCTTGCTTCAAAACTGAATAAATAGTTACAATGAAGCAGCCGCCAAAAGTTCTTCTAAAGTACCTTGAAGTTTCAATAGAACATGGTTATCCTGTTTCTATTGATTTTGCAGTGCTTGCTGGAACTATGGCGGCTCTTCTTGGAGAAAAAGATTCAGCTGCACATGTTCTTGCAGAATATGCTGCTGGTTTATCCGTTCCGGCCGAAGGCAAAATTGTAACTGGCATAAAAATGGATCCAGCCTCTTCCCGAGAAGGCAAAAGCTCAACAGGTTTTGTTTCAAGTGTAATCACAGCACCTCCAGGCATGACAGTTAGGGGTTGTATCAGCCTAGCAGTTACAGGTTATGGAAAAACTAGAAATGAAGCAGCCAAAACCACTGATGAACTTCTTGACTGGCTTGAACTGCAACCATTGTCCACTATGCCCGTTGAAAAACTTGATTATTCAGAGAAACAAAGAACCTCGCTTGCAATAGCCATGGCTACTAATCCAAAACTTTTAGTGGTTGAGTGCCCAGTACATGATTCCATCCACGCAAAACTAAAAGAATTCTCTCAAGTAGGAAATGCTGTTCTTTTCAGCGCTTCCTCGCTAGGGCAAATTCCTTATGGAGTGGAAAGAATTGCTCTGTGTGATATACATGGAATAAACAGAACAGTCAGGCATTCTGAGCTTGCAGCAATGTCTCTTGGTGGCTCAGAAATATCAATATCTTTTTATCCATCAATCGCTAGAAAACAACTTGAAAACATTGAAGGTATCAAAAATCTTGTACATGTAAACGGGTTTTACAAATTATCACATGCCAATACCATACATGCTATTACTCAGTTGATGCTCATGGCCCGAGCAAACTCAAGAGCTGTGGTTGAATTGAAATTATCTCCCATCCCCCCCAGTGCTCTTTTGAAAATGTTCAATTCTATTGATATTGATGAAATACCTTCACCTGCTGATCTCTTTCACGGAGAGGAAGGTTTTTAACCTTGCAAATCGTGCTCTTCACTGCAAAGATGATGTGGGATAAAGCAATCAACCAGAACAGCAGACTTTGGTTAATGGGATTTCTTCCAGTCTGTTTACTGCTGATTACACCAAAAGAGAATGTATCCTATCAGTTGATTTCCTTTTCAGCCTTGCTGCCTGCTATTTTTCTTTTAATAGACTGGCATCAATCCTCTGAAAGAAAAGGACTTATGGGAATCATAACCCGAGGCGGTGGAACACCCATGGTTCTACTTGCAGAATGGGTTGTGCCTGCACTGGCAGGTGCTGTAATTTCTTCTGTTGTGGTTTTCACCGTTGCCTCACCTCCTCCATGGCAATACTGGATAACAACAGTGCTCTCTGCAACCTCATTTTCAATTGTTTTCCTTCTGACCGAACAATATGCAAAATACGCAGGACGGGTTATTCTTGGCCTTTTATGGATATGGCAGATATCAGAAAAAAGTAATAACATCACAGATTTTGTATTTTTTACTGATTATTCTTCAGCTGTTCTAGCTTACGATACCACTTCCAGTTCACACCATCCAGATAGTTTTGTTCTAGCATCAATTATAGTAATTTCACTAGCAGCAACTACATACATTCTACTTAGAAAACGACAAAACATCTAAATCTGCCAACCACTTTCCCAAACTTTCCAGCGCTCTGTTAGCCTGCGCTTCTCTTCTAGCTCGTCGCCCTCCTCTAGGTTTTTTCTTCAGTGGTGGAAAAAGACCATAATTAATATTTGAAGGCTGATAATTATCTGTAATTGTATCGGTAGAATACCGCAGAACAGCGCCAAGTGCTGTATCTAAAGGTGGCAATACATCAATTCCTGTCATTAGTTTACCTGCAAGATAACCAGATGCTATTGATTCAATGTAACCTTCTATCCCTGTTATCTGACCGGCGAACATGATTCGATCCATGGTTCTCAGTTGCAATCTTTTATCAAGAACAGTTGGACCATTTATGAAAGTATTTCTGTGCATAGAACCAAGACGAACAAATTCTGCTTTCTCCAGCCCAGGGATCATACGGAAAATCCTCTTCTGCTCTGAATAGGTCAGTTTGGTTTGAAATCCAACAAGATTCCAAGCTGTGCCTGCCAAGTTCTCCATTCTTAACTGAACAACGGCAAAAGAGCTGGAATTCGTCCGAGGATCAATCAATCCTACAGGTTTCATAGGGCCAAAAGCCAGAGACATTTCACCACTATCTGCAATGGCTTCAACAGGCATACAACCCTGAAAATGTATTTCCTTTTCAAAATCTCTTGTGGAAACTCTTTCCCCAGCTTTTAACTCTTTAACAAAGTCAAAATACTCTTCTTTTGTAAAAGGGCAATTCAAATAGTCTGCCGCAGCCCCTTCTTCTGTTTCATAACGGTTCTGAAAAAATGCCTTATCCATGTTTATAGATTCAAAATCTACAACCGGGGCAATTGCATCATAAAAATATAGAGAGTCACTTCCTGTAAGGTCTGTAATAACATCGGTAATAGCCTTGGATGCCAGAGGTCCTGCTGCGATAATTACTTTCCCATCAGGTATTTCACTTACCTCTTCGTTTACTAGTTTTATCAATTTATTACTGCTAAGCATTTCAAGAACAGTTTTGCTGAATTCGTCCCTATCCACAGCAAGCGCTCCACCTGCTGGAATCTTGCATTTGTCAGCAGCTTTCATAAGAAAAGAACCACACCTGCGCAGTTCCTCTTTCAATAAACCAGGAGCATTATGTAACAAATCTGAACGAAGAGAATTTGAACAAACAAGTTCTGCCGGCAATCCACTGGTATGGGCAGGGGTTTGTTTACCTGGTCGCATCTCGTACAAAACAACCTCAACACCGGATTTAGCAAGTTGAAGAGCAGCTTCACACCCAGCAAGACCAGCGCCAATTACAGATACTTTCACAAATAGCCTCCCTGGTAAATTAATATTTCCTTACATTAAAAGACAAATCAGACCTCCTGTTATGTTAAGCTTAACATAACAGGAGGTCTAAATCAAGCAGAGTTACTCTCTTTTTTCAACACTTGCATAACCAGCTTCTAAACTACCATGACTGCTTCATATTATGGTTGCCGAAATTATATCTTCTATGGGAAACCTAATGGTTTATTTCAGCAATGATAGTAACCAGTGGCGGAATACACAAGAGTAATTTCTCATTCGGGTAAATTGGTCAGACAGCTGAGTATCAGTTAAATTTAATCTATTCTGAATTTGATGGTTCTGCTCCTTGTTACGATCCCCATTTCAATTCTAATTTTCTTTCATGTTGTACGCAGTCTCTAAGATACAAATTTATTAGACTTTGATATGGAATTCCTGTTTCCTTTGCCATTGTTTTAAAGTATTTAACAACATCAATACCAAGTCTTATTGTAATGCTTTTCTTTAAATCTTTTAAATATGGATTCTCTATTGAGTCTGAAAAATCATGATGTTCTCTCATCTGAATCCTCCGTATTGTTTTTCTTCTCGTTTATTTGCTTTTCTCGCAGAAACAATTCAAATAATATTTACATTTTCTCTGAAGCAATGACATACGAGTAATAGTTTTGAGTTTATAGACATCCCTAACAAAGTAAATCTATCTTCTTCTGTAGAATGATCAGGGTCGGGTATTGTACGAGCAAAACCATCCATAAACGCACTGGCAGCTTCCTTGAATGTTACCCCATGTTTCAGAGTATTCAATTTGTTTTTTTCTATATCCCATTCAAATTTAGCCATATGTATATCGTAAGTACGTTGTAAGTAATTGTCAATTGCGTACTTATTTTGGTTTTTTGAAAGTTAATCCGGTTTAAAAATAATATTTTGAACGCCCTAAATCACCTGTGCGTTTACGCA
>JAOZUR010000091.1:0-1805 GCA_029938555.1 Candidatus Sabulitectum sp.
AACACCGTATCTGACCAGAGTCCCATGTTTTCAGAATCAGCAGAACTCCTAAATTGAAATCCTACAGATGTGCCTGATGGTATTTCCGAATTTGAAAGAAAAGTGTTCCATGAATTAACTTGCCCTGCGTCCAGAATTGATGACTCTAAAACAGCTTCACTAAAATGACCATCAGAGACTTCCCACCAGGAAATCTCATCAACTGTAGTGGATGCTCCAAGTATATCCTTGTTGCCATCACCATCAATATCAGCCGCATAAATTGAATTTGCACCGTCAAAATCAGAGTCTACTGTATGAACAATCCATGTGTCTCCAGAGCCATTTTCATTCTCCCACCATATAATATCTTTATCATAATATTCTGCTCCCAGAACATCCATATCACCGTCTCCATCAATATCAGCAGAATAAACAGTTGATGCAGCCCAAACATTTCCGTCAATTAGATGTTCTACCCAAACGGCACCGCTTCCATTTTCATTCTCCCACCAAGTGATATCACTGGCATCTCTTGCAGCACCCAGAATGTCCATATCACCGTCTCCATCAATATCCACAGAGTAAACCGAACGAGCACCTTCAAAGGAATCACTTACAACATGCTTTAATGGAATAGCTGCTTCAATCTGAAGAACACCTCCTTCACTATCCATGGTGCTAGAAACATCATAGTTATCTCCCCATTCTGTTACCGGTCCAGAAACTCCGCCGCCGCCTGACCAGTCAGTTTGGGTTGTGGTTTCAGAAAATGATACAGCAGCTAGCAATAGGGATATCAAAAAGCATCTTTCCATAATACGATTCCTTTCATATGTGAACATCTTTCATTGTTGATAATATTAACATTTAGATCAGTTTGTTCCTAAATTATGAAAACACAAAGGAATACATAATCTTCTTTTGGCGCCACCTGATATTTGTCAACAAAGAGTACAGTCCAGAGCACTCCAAAGTGGATGTTATCAAAATAATCGATTTTGGAGTTTTAATTGAATAGACTTTTAAGCTGACCCCATGAATGCCGATCTAGCGGTACAAGAAATGAGCAGGCTTCATTGGAATTCCAAGGTTCCCAGATAATGAAATCCTCGCTGACAAAAGAACGATTTTCCCCTGTAAAATTGAGACCCGAATCACCTATGCTAGAAGGCCAACCTCCGTTTGACATTTCAGTGTCAACAATAATCCAGAAGAAGTGATCCGCAATAGGGATTGAAGAGAATGAGCAGATAACTGGCGCATAGTGTGAAGCCGTTTCCAGATTTGATTCCAATTGGTTATAAGGAAAATCAATATCGCCTTCCCAAATTTCTAAATAAAAGTCGCTCGTATCCCAGGGGTAACTAACATGATGGTAGAACCAAAGTTCAGCTCCATCAACCTGGCAACCTAAAGATGCTGTGGTAAAGTCAAAAACATTGAACCATGTTCCGCGATATTTACCGCTCCAAGATAGCCAGAATGGAGCACCGTCATGATAGGCAAATTCATCGGGAGGAGGAGGAATCGGAGGCCAACTGGCAATGCTCACATCTGCTGTTATCAGTAAATCACAGTTTTGGCTGAAAGAAACAGGTTCAGTGAACACAAGAAGCGTGATTGTAACTAAAATATTGACTAACAAGCAAATCACCCCCATAAAAAGAATTTACTTATACTCTAATGCAATGTCAATGAGAATAAATGAATCAATTCAGGCTGATCATTCTATACTTCTACTCCACCTTCGGCCCCAAGCCATTATGGATCCATCCAACCGGCTGCTACTGCTGTAAATCCTGAATTAGGTAAGGGCACTGATT
>JAOZUR010000091.1:1905-7051 GCA_029938555.1 Candidatus Sabulitectum sp.
TCCATCCAACCGGCTGCTACTGCTGTAAATCCTGAATTAGGTAAGGGCACTGATTAATGCGCGTAACACCGCTATGCAACAAAACCAGAGCGTCCCCAGCGTTAGCACGGGCAAACAAGCAGGATTCAAAAGTTTAGGGTTTACAGAATACTAAGCTCAGTACCCTCATTCCTAACATCAAAAAGCATATCCAATACCAGCATAAAGTAATGGCAAACCAAGAGTTGCTCTAGATAATTCAAACAGCCCAACACAACCAAGCCTGGTATACCAGTGCTCATTGCCAGTTAATCTGTATTCAATTGAAGGGATTATAACTGAAGTATAATCAGAATAATCAAACATTTTATCAAAATCAGCTTCACGCGCAGCTGTATATCCAAGTGAGAAGCGAAATGATCCAACTGCTCTATTATATTTTAGGCCGATTATGCTTGTTGCTGGTATGGTGAATGCTTCAAATGAGTGTTTCTCGTTTATTGAAAACTCATACGTAACCAATGGGATAATCAAAGGAGAAGATGAATAATGATCAGGAATTGGTACAAAGCAACCTATTGTCGAAACTGAATGTCTATTTTCTGTATCAGCCCCAAAAGCTACTGCTATCAAAATAAGCAGAACACAAAGAGCTTTCAAAACTATTACCTCCTAATTGATTTACCTACTTCTAATGTCTTCATTTCTTATTAAGATAATCAATGTGATCTAATTCTATTCGTCTATGACTAATTATAACACCTGTATGAAATTCATTTAAAACTTCCGAGAGCAATTCCAGAATCCTATCTGTTCCCCATAGTGGACGCTTTGGGGCAGCAGTGGGTACCATTAGAACCCAAGATTAGCATCAATCCAATTTCATCAATTTAACTGTTGCGTTGGTACTTAGCCCTTGAATTCTCATAACATAAACTCCAGTAGGAGTTTGCTCTCCACTAAAAGATGTTCCGTCCCAATAGTACAAACCGTCATATATAGGAGAAATTTGGGAAACAAGACGGCCTGAAAGATCGAGGATGTCTATCTGCGCTTGAGGCAAACAATTGAATGCAGTAATTGAGATTCCATTTCTAAATGGATTAGTACTAGGAATAAGAGATGGGGTATGACTAGATTGAGTGCCATCATCGCAACCTTGTGTATAAGAATTATTCCAGTAGCAGTAAAAATGAAACTCTGCTTTTCCATAGCTTACAACACAACACAAATCAGGATCTCCATCAGAGTCATAATCATCAATTGCCAGCGAAGAGGGCAAAACATAATCTTCTGAAAACAAAGTAGGCTCAAGGATAAAAGATCCGACTCCATCACCTTTGTAGATGTCAATTTCATCTGAGGTTGAAAGCATTACAAGATCGGGAAAACCATCCATATCAAGGTCTTCTACATCAAAATAGGTATTGCACTTGCCCGGTTGAAAAATGAAACGATCTTCGAAGGTAGCAAAACCATTATTCATATATGTACTATATTGAAATAGGTGACTTACTATGATATCCAGGTAGCCGTTACCATTCAGATCGCTCAATACAATTTCTGAATTACTGAAAATTGGCCCATATACTCCTGCTTCAACAAAATTCAACTCACCTTCATTAAGCAGTACATGAAGCTCGCCAGAAGAAGTAGCATACACTATGTCATAATCTCCGTCCAAATCAAGATCTCCTGAAGATGAATAGTTAGCTGAGACCATACCTGTAACTTCAATTACATCAAATTGACCTGAACCAAGCCCTTTCCAAATCACAACAGAACCAGCAGATGTTCCGTATAAATCAGGAGGCGAGTCGCCATCCATGTCGC
Organism: Candidatus Sabulitectum sp.; assembly: GCA_029938555.1. Classification (GTDB taxonomy): domain Bacteria; phylum Fermentibacterota; class Fermentibacteria; order Fermentibacterales; family JCC-6; genus Sabulitectum. The sequence goes on from JAOZUR010000091.1 coordinate 3,718, forward strand.
ATATTCCCCATAGCTCAGCATCCTGGGTGGGAGAAAAACTGTATGGGTCACTTAGACCACCAGGCACAGAGAACCTTGTTATACTTTTTATTATACTGTTGCTCGTATAGGTAAAAAGGTCAGAAAAACCGTCTCCGTTCAGATCTCCAGTAAGGTTGTAGGAAAAACCTTCAGTTAAATTAGAGAAACTTTCTATCATGTTAAAGTTTCCGCTAGCGGTACTGCTAAACAAATGAAGATGATATGTGTTAGGAGGAGAGGCATAACTCATTTGTACGATTCCTACTCCAGGTAGACCGTTGTGTAAATGTTCGAAATTGATTGGTTTATATAATACGGCATAATTAGAACTATGATTATAAATCTCCGTAGGAGTTCCATAGATTGAGGAATTTGCAATGGGAATGTAAATAAATATTGAAATTATAATCAGACCTCTTAGAGAATTTTGCTTAAACACAACAATATACCTCCATATTCCTTTAAGTATTAAATAACAGGTATCAAGATGAATATATGCAGATATTGCTTCTAAAGAAAGTCTATTATTCATTGATGAAAAAATTGGATTGAATTGCCTCTTTTTATTGATTATAAGTTGACTTCAAAGCTCCATGTTGATACCATTCAACTACTCTGTAAACGAAATTCTACTTAGCACCTGTAGTGAAGGCTGATGGACATCCAGATCAACATATCCTATCAACACAATGAATCACATTTAAGGTTGGAGTTGTCTGATAAGAGCAAACACCCTAACCCGAGGGGAAGGTCCAACCATTATGTCTTATCTGGAACAGAACTTACTAAGTATTCAACAGTCATTCTCAGAATGTCTAGGAAACCCGGGAAAAAGTTCACCGATTCAGAACAGTGATCCTGGAAATACTCAAAACTTCCTGTGATTCTGCAGAGAGATAATACAGCCCCGATTGAACATCTCCTAGGTTGATACTATGGATTCCCCTAGATAAAAATGCAGTTGTACTATTGATCACTCTGCCTGTTACATCATAGAGAGTAAGTTCAAATTGCGAATCAATATCAGTTTCTACTTGTACCTGCACACTCCGGCAGAGCGGATTGGTCTCTGGCACAACACTAAAGTGATTATTAGAGGGTTCCACTCCTGCTGGAACTCCCGAGAAGGAGAACTCAACCTGATTCACCACTGGAGAAACCCCAGGATCAGTAGATTGAAGAATAACCCTATACTGAAGATAATCAGTTGAGTCTTCCAGAATCCCTTCAAGGGAACTAGATACTGCAAATACTGTATCTGACCACACTCCCATACTGGAAGGGTCATTGGAAGACCTGAACTGGAATCCGATTATTCCCGAAGAAACTTCCGAGACTTCAGCAGAGAACCAGTCCCAGCTTTCAACCTGTCCCGCTTGAAGTATAGATGATTCCAGCATTCCTTCTGGAACATACTCCGACAGAATCCACCAGGCCAAACCACCGCTACCGGCGGTTAGAATATCAGGTATGCCGTTTGAGTTGAAATCAGATACAGCAAATCCCCAAGCATAGGAATTCGGAAGAAGGTAATTGCTCCAGGAAGGAGGGGGATTACCATTACTGATATTAATATCCACACCACTGCTGCCCAGCATTATAAGATCATTGAATGAGTCTCTATTCATATCAGACATTCCGATCCTATACATAAAGTAGCTGGAGTGAATGAAATAATAAGTATCCCAGACACCACTTGTCCCAGGGTTTTTTCCCCAGACCGCGTAATCCTCATATTGTCCACTTGCAATATCTGCATCCCCGTCACCATCCAGATCTCCGGCGCAAACGCAGTAGAATAAAACATCACTGCATAGAAAGGCATCATGCTTCCGCCAGACCTCACCATAGCCGTCAACATTCTCTGCCCAGCCAGCCCAGTAGTTAGCTCCGTAGATAATATCCAAGTCTCCGTCTTCATCGAAATCCATCACATCATAATCATAATTGCTGAAGATGCCGGTTTCGTGAACTTGCCAGACCTCATCACTTATGTATTCGTACCATCGGCCAGCATTGCTGATAATGTCCTCATCCCCATCCTTGTCCATATCACCGCAGTATACTGAATTCGCTTCCTTTGGTGATGAACCATCTATTAAATGCCTGGACCACTGGCTGCCAACTCCGTCCTCGTTCTCCCACCAAACAACCAATGATTGATCAGGGCTAAACATAAATTGTGATCCTACGATATCCGTATCCCCATCGCTGTCCAGATCGGAACAGCTTAGTGACCAGGCCCGGTGGAAGGCTGTGTCTACGCAGACGGCTTCCCAAGGTGTTAAATCAGTGCCGGGGTTTCGATACCATGTGACAGTTGAGTCCTCATTCAGGAGAGCATCCATCTTCCCATCGGAATCTATATCTCCTACTCCAACACCATACACACCTGATATATCAGTTGCTATTAGTACCGATTGCCAAGGAGAACAGAGGTCACACGCCAGGGCAATGCTACCTGGAAGAGTGGAAACACCAGTTGATGAAGAATAGCTGCTCACCCATTCGGAGACAGGGCCGGCAACCCCACTTTCCCCTGACCAGTCGTTCTGTACTACTGTGCTGGCTGATGCCAGGAAGACCATTAGAATCAACAAAATACATAACCTCATAATACCACCTCCAGGATACAGCCATATTCAACATTACCTCTAAATATTAAACTGTGACTAATATAATGAACACAAACCTTATCAACAATTTACACCGGCGACAGAATGAAGGGTAGCATCACTGGCACTCCGCAGTGGGCACTCTTAGAACTGATATAATGGACCACCCTTCAGGTTGAAGTTTTCTGCTAAGGGCAAATTACCCCAACCAGTGGGGTAGGTCCAACCATTATGTCTAAGCTTATCAGTAATGAGCACATAGATTGATTCATTATGTGTTACATTTTCTAGCACAATACTTTCTTATCTAGTTGATGATTCCACTTTTAGGTTTTACATTTGGTGTTACATTTTCAGTTACTTTTATGGAAGCAAGTAGTCACTAATGGAGAATACTATGAAGTAAACTCTCTACTGACCAGAGCGCAGATTTTGAATGAGCCTGTCCGAGATCTTCCTATCTTGCCTGGTCCTGCTTCTTCAATTGAACCTGATATAATGTACAGCTCGATTTCCGGAACGGCTGCAGTAGAGGGAAATAGCGCTGTTGTTCTACTCAACCAGTCAATTCTCGAAGTAAAAAGCTTTAAAAACTAATATGTTCATAAAGAGCTACTCTACAACAACAAATCGATGAGATAAAGAAAGCTCTCCCATGAGAATCTGAACACTATAGATCCCAGGCGAAAAGACACCAA
>JAOZUR010000092.1 GCA_029938555.1 Candidatus Sabulitectum sp.
TAAAAAGAAGTATCAACTTAATGATTCTGATAGGTTGTGGGTGGTGATTGACAGAGATAGATGGAAAGCAAAAAACCTTAGTCTTATTGCTAGTGACACTATTAAACTTGGAGCTAGGCTTGCATTGAGCAATCCAAGTTTTGAGTTGTGGTTGTATCTACATTTTGCAAAATGGGAAGAGGGGCGTGTTAGCTCTAGCGAGATAGAGAATTCTCTTCGGGAACTGCTAGGTTTTTACAACAAATCCGCTCCACCAATCTCTAAATTGTCCGGTAAGGTTGTTGATGCTTGCTTAAGGGCTGAGCAGATGGATAGTAATCCAAGTCATAGATGGCCTGAAAATCCTGGATCTCATGTATATAAACTTGTTAAAGATATAAACATTCTAAAAGGGAAGCAAACACTTTAAATTATTCATTGACTAAAGTGCTGGTTGAATGATTGCCAAAATGGTTTACTTGTGTTTGGAGTTGTCGAGGATGTTTCTTACTTTGGTGAGTAGTTCAATTGCGTTGAATGATTTTTGAATTAGCTCGATGTCCTGTTGTAGAATGACGTTGGTGTGGATGGTACTCTCGTTGTAACCGCTGCTGAAAAAGAAACTGCGTAGAATTCATGAAAACGGACAGCTAGTCTGAAAAATACCGGCCCCCTGTTTTAGGGTAGTTGTCCGGTAAAAAATAGGTAAAATATACAGTAAGCCCAATTGGAATGGAGTTCGAAAATTCGAGTGTTGCAAGATTTTAGGTAGTTAGCAAGAAAATTCCACTGCTTTTCTTCTCATGTTGTATGGCATAAAAACTTGGCATGGAGGCATAAGTAAAGTAAAGAACAGTGAATTGGCGTATTGAAAGAAAGCTGCGGATTCTCGATGAACGTCTCATAGGAATTGCGCTGGAAAGACTTTCTTAAGTTTTTTACTGCTGTTGAACATTGAAGTCTATAAGCGATTCTGTCATGTGATAAGACTCAACAGAGTACACAGTCTTTACCAGTCCGGTGCCTGTGTGATAGTACAATTCATAAAAACCACTGTCTTCACCTGCGGGATAAACAATTACAGAACAATCACTGAAATTGCCTGCTGGTAAAACAACCATTGGTTCAACCCTTATGCTCATTGGTGCCGAGCTCTCCCTCAGCATTGCTATTTCTTTGTTCATCATTGAGAAAGAGATCCAGACATCAAATATGTTCAGAGCAGGTGAGCTGTAGCATCTGAGCTCTGTGGCGGTATTTCTTAAATAATCGTAAGTAGTATCAGGAGATGACCCTGCAGGGGTGAGGCTGATGATGGTACGCATTTCATAAATCAGGAAACCAGCTTCATGAGTGAGAAGATCAGTAATCTCACGAAGCCTGGTTCCATAATTGAATGTGGTATCATTCTCAGCCACAGAGAAGCTTTCCATTTCGTAAAGCCAGCTGTTGCCCACCGCCAGAGGGAACCAATCTGTAGTGTTTTCAGCGTCTGCTAGAACATTGGATACCAGTGCAACCAGAAGGAAAGCTGTGATAAACGCAGTATGATACTTCAAGATATTCCTTTCCTTCTGATTACCCAGTGCATTTGATTCGTGGCAGGCAGTCTTAGGTAATGAGTTCAATTACTACTGAACATTGTAACTCTGAAGCTGGATAGTGCCATGCATTCCATCAGTGCTCATTATGTTTTTTACAATACCTGTTCCTCTGTGGTAGTAGTGATCTGTGATCCACTGGGAGGAGCCAATCGTGACAGTTTCCCTGATAAGAGCACAATCATTATATGTGCCGGCTGAAACATTGACTGTTTCGGAAAGGCTGATAACCTCTAAAACAGTTCCGGTACTGTCATTGTGAGACCATGTCTCGTTGAGTGTTATGGGAAATTTTGCGTAAATTTTATATTCTGTGGTTGTTAAATTGTCGTAACACCGAAGCTCTTCATCAGTTTGCTGGAAATAGTGATACAGGGTATCAACAGTGGTCCATGTGGAATCAGGGATGATGTTGGTCATGGTTCTGTAGGCTCTTCGTTCAGAAACCAAGAATCCATTGTTATGCTGAACTTCTGCGATTATCCTGGTGTCAAATGAACCGATCCATGTGCTTGTGGTATCTCCTTGTGAATCTGTCCAGGAACCTTCCATGTTGGAGAACCACCAGTTGCCCACTGCCATTGGAAACCAGTCTCCTGATGCACTTGGGCTGGTGGTGCTGTCGCCGCATGCAACGATTACCAGCAGAGTTGTTATTGCCAGAGTTACAAGAATTTTCTTCATCTTAAATATCCCTCTTTCTTATTGATTCGTATTCAATTTTAATCCCGATTCTCTTCTTTGTACATTGTTGTTATGAATAAGGTGAATCCCATATTCTTCCAGAATTTACATGGGTTCACATTGGTATCTGCCACCCTTTTTCACTTCGTACCACTGTAAGTAGCATACTGGGGATGTGATGCTTGTGTCAAAGGATAAGACAAGTAACCTGAATTCCAGTGGAAAGCGCGTGGCTTTGAAAGCTCTTACATGAAAGAAAACCGATTATCATGCTTCGCATGTGAAAGTTAAACAGGAAAGCTTGAACAGTGACAGTTAATATTCTCCACCGTATTGCCTCATTGAGAAATGTTACCGAGCGATAGTTGTCTTTACCTCGCTAATGATGGCTTCATCATAGGAATACTGTTTTACGCGCGATCTAAAACTTTCCAGAGCAAGTAATCCAGCAGCCGAGAGAATTTGAAGATAATTTGTCTGAGTGTCTGTCTTTGTCTGTGCAATACAATATTCTTAAACCAATACTCAATAAAACAGCTAAGGAAAAAGTCACCTATGATACCATCAGCATTAGAGAAGAGATAAAAATCATTTCAGATGAAATTTGAAGGAGACAACAAAATATCTGTTACTTTTGCTCCACATAGCTTTCTTTCTATTGAGCTCCTGCTCAAGAGATTCATCAAGTGATATTTCTGAATCTGATGGTAATATCACTTTACAACTTATTGATACTCTAGGAGTTGATAGTGGTGAAGAGAACTATGTTTTTGGCAACATAGTCGATGCAGTTTTCTTATCTGATGGTGGAATTGTTTTGCTGGATGTTTTGTTGAACAAAATATCAATCTTCAGTTCAAATGGTATACTTATTGATATCATTCCTTTTGGGAGATTTACAGAGCCGGATGAAATGTACAAGTGGGGTGCAGACGAAACTTTTGAAATGATCGTGCAAGGGAATATTAGCACTTGTAGTAGTTGTTATAGTAACTTTATTGTCTTTTCTAACCCTGAAGAAATTATAATTTGCTTATAATGGTAAATTGTCACATTCATATTTGCTTTTAAACAGTGTAAATATTACTCCTATAGGGTTTTCCATCAAGCAACGCTCAGCTTTTTTATTATCAAGTTTACTTGAACTGCTTGCGTCTATATAGAAGAGACTTGACATGTTTGCACGTTTGCATATAATTGCAAACATGAAAGGGGTGATGTATATGAAAAATGAAATGGATTACTATAGAAAGAGATCTGAACTGATTGGTGCTCTTGCAAACCCATACAGGTTGAAGATAGTTGAAATATTAGCTAAGGGAGAGTTGTGCTTGTGCGAATTTAATTCTGCTCTTGACCTGGATTATTCAACAATCTCAAGGCATCTTACAATTCTGAAAAAGGCTGGAATAGCACATTATAGAAAAGAAGGGAAGAAGGTGTTTTATAGTCTTAGAACACCTTGTATTTTAAACTTTTTAAATTGCTTTGATGAAGTTCTCCGTCTTAATGCTGAAGACTGTATTCCCCCATCGCAACAAAAAGAGAAAGGAGAGACGCTATGAACTGGAAAAAGGAATGGAAATATCTTGCTATTATGGTCTTTGTCTTTCTTGGATTCTATTTCATGCCGATTGGAGCTCCCAGGTTCGACAACGCCCTTAAAGAAGCTCTAGAGTTAACCAAATGGTATGCGCAGAAGCATGTAATCTTTTGTCTCTTACCTGCCTTCTTTATTGCTGGCGGAATAGGTGTTTTTGTAAGCCAGAACTCGGTTATGAAGTATTTGGGAGGCCAGGCAAAGAAGGTCGTATCTTACGGAGTGGCTTCAATATCCGGAACGGTTCTTGCTGTATGTTCCTGTACTGTATTACCTCTTTTTGCAGGTATCTACAAAATGGGGGCAGGGCTCGGGCCAGCTACAGCCTTCCTTTACTCCGGACCGGCGATCAATGTGCTAGCTATAATTCTCACAGCTCGTATTCTTGGTATTGAACTTGGAATAGCAAGGGCGATCGGAGCTGTGCTTTTCAGTATTGTTATTGGTCTTCTTATGCACCTGATATTCCGTAAGGAAGAGAAGAAGCGACAGGCAACAAGTGTTTTCCAGAATGCTCCCTCAGAAGGAAGATCTCTTTGGAAAACATCTCTTTATTTTGCTGTCATGGTAGCAATTCTAGTTTTTGCTAACTTTGCTCCTGACCCGAATGGAGGGCTTTGGCAGTCTATCTACAGCGTGAAGTGGCAGATTGTTGCGGGTCTAAATATTCTTCTCGGTATTATTCTCTGGCGGTGGTTCAAGGCTTCGATATGGAAATTGCTGGTAGTTGGGGGGCTTACTGCTGTAACATCTTTTTTCTCAACAGCTCCAGAAATGCCTTTTGCTGTTGGCATAATAGGATTGTCCATTATTCTCTCGACCGGACATGATGAGAGTAAGGAATGGTTCAGCTCCACATGGGGTTTTACAAAGCAGATACTTCCCCTACTTCTTTTTGGCGTACTTGTCGCCGGAGCCTTATTGGGCAGGGTTGGTCATGAAGGGCTCATCCCATCTGAATGGATTGAATCAGCGGTGGGCGGTAATTCAATCCGCGCAAACCTTTTTGCTTCGATAGCGGGTGCTTTTATGTACTTTGCAACTCTAACGGAAATACCAATTCTTCAAGGACTCATTGGAAGCGGGATGGGAAAAGGGCCTGCTCTAGCTCTTCTTCTTGCGGGCCCAGCTTTGAGTTTGCCCAATATGCTTGTGATAAGAACTGTAATGGGTACAAAGAAAACAGTTGTTTTTGTTTCACTGGTTGTAGTAATGGCAACGCTGAGTGGCATTGCCTTTGGTGCTTTATTTTAAAAGGAGAAAAATTATGAAGATACAGATACTAGGAACAGGATGTCCCAAGTGTAAAAAAATGGCAAAGATAGCTGAAGAAGCCGCATCTGAGCTTTCTCTTGATTTCGAGATTGTTAAGGTCACTTCCCTCAATGAAATTATGGACTTCGGAGTTATGATGACCCCAGCCCTTGCTGTGGATGGTGAAGTTAGGATAGCTGGAAGGATTCCTTCGCTGGATGAGATGAAAACTTTTTTTACCGATTGACTCTAATTGATATGTTAGACAATGAAGTTTGTGCTGTATTATGCTAATTTATTGGTAAATGCATAGTAAAAATAAAGGAGTACTATGAAAATGATTGGAATCCGGTTAGCCTTTTCTATTGTAGCGCTTTGTATCCTTGTTGCCTCTTGTTCTGCGGGAGAAGAAACGCCGGATGCTGAAGTAGCATTGGAGTCGTCAGTAATAGAATATTTGAATGGAAGGCCTGCTTTGATTGATCTCGGTTCTACTACCTGTATTCCGTGCCAGATGATGGATGAAGAGCTTGAGAAGCTTGAAGCTGCAGCTGGGGATAAGCTTGATGTGCAGTTTATCAATGTTAATCAGAATAGGCAAGCTGCAGGTGATTTCGGGGTCAGGGTTATTCCAACTCAGGTGTTTCTTTCGGAGAGTGGCGAAGAGCTGTTTAGACACGAAGGATATATTCCCTTCGAGGATATGATGACAAAGTGGATTGAACTGGGCTACACTTTCGAATAGGATAGGAGGATCTATGCTTTCTGAATTGATGCAAACTTTAAGTAGTGCACTGTATGCTTCCTTTCCTATTGCCCTGGGGGCCAGCTTCCTGTGGGGACTCATGAGTATGGTGTTGAGCCCCTGTCATATGGTGAGTGTTCCGCTGGTGATGGGTTATCTTGCTTCGAATGAAACGAGAGCTTCAAAAAGAAGGTATCTCAGTCTCGCCCTGTTCTTTGCTTTGGGAATGACCATTTCCATTGCTGTTATTGGGATTGTAACAAGTCTTCTGGGGAGGCTTGCTGGCGATATTGGTTCTGCAGGTAATATTATCATTTCTATAGTGCTGGTGTATGTAGGTTTTTCCATAACAGGTTTGGTTGATCTTCCATTGCTGGGAAAAGGCCAAGACAAACTGCCTTCAGGTAGAGGAGCACCAGGAGCTGTAATTATGGGACTGATTCTTGGAGCAGCATTAGGACCGTGCACTTTCGCTTTTATGGCACCGGTTCTCGCACTGATGTTCCAGCTGGGGGGAGAAAGCTTGATAAAGGCAATCCTACTTGGTGTGTTTTTTGCAGTAGGGCATGGGACTGTTGTGGTCTTTGCCGGCTCTTTTACCGATAAGGTACAGAAACTTCTTGACTGGTCCGAGAGCAGTAGAACAGCAAAGACATTCAGAGTTGTTTGTGGAGCATTAGTTATTTTGGGTGGACTATATCTTCTGAAAAGTGTCATTTAGTCTAAATATGCCCCCGGCTTTGCCGGGGACCGACAAAGTTTGACAATTCCGGGATTGAGATGAAGACTCCCTTTCGTGAACCGCTTGTTGCGGAAATGAAAGGGAGTAACTGTGGCGGTTACAGAAAGTTTAAAACATTCGGTTTGGGAATGCAAGTACCATGTGGTATTCATTCCTAAATGCCGAAGAAAAACCCTGTACGGCAAGCTTCGTGAGTATCTAGGAGAGGTATTTTGTGACCTTGCTAAGCAACGAGAGAGTAAGATAGAAGAGGGTCATCTGATGGGAGATCATGTCCATAAGTTGATTTCTATCCACCTTTGGTTTGTGGTAATGTTGGGCTGCTTCATAGGCTTGAAGATACTCTCAGACCTCACGTTATGTTGAGCTTAACATAACAGGAGGTCTGATCCTGGGCTCCAGTAAGGCACTGGTTTATGCGCATAGCACCGCTATGCAATTGA
>JAOZUR010000042.1:0-10151 GCA_029938555.1 Candidatus Sabulitectum sp.
TGTTTGAAATATTGTCTCCAATATTCATTCCACTTGTCACATCACTTAATACCAGTGGTGAAACACCTGTGACAAACATTCTTGCTATAGTACCGGATTCTGTTCCATTCTTAACTGCTGCAAAGAAACTGCGCAAGAAACCAGCCTGGTGAGTTACTCGCTTATACCGCTCTTTGCCATGATGAATCAAGATATTGTTGGCAAAATTATCGTATTCGTCAATGAGCAAGTAGAATTTGATAGATTTTTCATTCATCAAATTTAAGAACTTTCGCAACAAGTCAGTGGCATTATCAATACCTTGATAATCTAAGCTAATCTCAAAATTTGCCATTTCGCCTGTGTAAGATTTGTAAAAACTTGATATAGCTAACATGATTCCCAAATCAAATGAATTTTTTATGTCTTCAGCAGAGCCTTCAGTTGGAATACCTGAAAAGTTAAGTTTCAGTATCGGGTAGCTGTTTCTGAGTGGTGTGGGGTTTTTACCTATGTAAGTATCACCGAATAATTTTTCAAACTGATCTTTTTTGTTAACATCATAATAGTGTTCCAAGATTGATAACCACAATGATTTACCAAAACGGCGAGGACGGAGAAAAAATAAATGATAAGTATTTAGATTCTCTAATGTCTCTATATATTTTGTTTTATCTACGAAATAATGATTAAACTCTTTTATCTTACCGTAACCGGCAGTACCATAGGGTATTTTTTTAATGTGTTTCATATTTCCTCCTTAAACCAGTGGTTGATAATATAGCACGCTATGTAAGTATCGCAAAATGTGTTAAGAGCAATGAACAACAGCTAATACTTTCTCTTAGCGTTAAAATTTTTGCTTACCACATACTTCTCAGTTCATGATATGTATGCAAATTTCTGTGAGTCGAAAAATCTATGTTTGCTTGTTCTTTTTGCTGCCACCCCTATTAACGAACCCCACTGTATTCAAATCTCGAATCAATTCTCTAATTTTCTTTTTCATATCTACATAGTACTATAGTGAAACTACTTATGTGATTAAATCATCCTGTAATCAAGACTGAATGCAATTTGTTGATATCCGAATTCAATAGTATTTGTGACACACGAAGAATTGTGGTGTTATATTTTATTCATGTGGTTTTTGGTACAGTATCGTTATACACTCACTTTGAGATGAGATTAATATGAGCAATGAGATTAATTACACGAATAACCCCTTACACGGTGTTGGTTTAAAAAGTTTGTTGATTGAAATAGTAGATGAGTATGGTTTTGAGATACTTTTTGCGTATTTGAATCTCAATTGCTTTAAGACCAATCCAAGTATTGATTCCAGTGTTAAGTTTTTGAAGAAAGCGGAATGGGCCCGTCAAAAAGTTGAAATTTTTTATCTGTATCAGTATAAAAACTTACCAAGAGCATCTGATGAGCAGTTTTCACTGCCTCCAAGAAAGCGAATTATTCCAGAAGGTTTAGCTCCAAAGAGGCCAAAAAAACTGAGTTTAGACGATGCTGAGTGGTTGCGCGAAAAGCGTGCAGATAAGTTGGCTGAGCGAGAACAGCGAGGTAGGCAATCCTACGATCGAGATAATAGATCCAGGTGGTAACTGAAAGGCATCGCTCTGAGTAAACCTATAATCTGCTATAAAACTAATTCCCAGTTTTTTCTGTTGGGTTCATTAGGTTTAACTGCTCTGTGATTTTTACGCAAAAAGCTTCAAGTACTTGAATGAACTTATCCTGATCTGGAGGCTCTCTTACTGCAAGGTAATCATCTATTATCCGGTCTCCCCTTTTGTAGTCTTTCATTCTTGAGGAAATAGTAGAGTTTTTCACATGTAACAGCAGATCCAGCATCTCTCCTGTTTCACTTGAGTTCAGTGATTTTCCTTTGTACTTCTTCCACAATTCAGCACCACGAATGCACTTTCTATAAGCTTCAATTCCCTTCAGCCTGTGATCCTCTGTAATGAAATTTTTTCCTATACCTGGCATGTTATCAATTGAATTGCGCTCAAGCCTCTTTTTTGTTTCCTTAACCATATCAAGAATTTCATCCGTAAATACCTGAGTCTCAACATCAGTATGAACTGCCTTCAGTCTGTTAGCATACTTCCATTGATTTCTTAAAACAGAATACAGATTATCAGACAACATCCACCCTGGAATTAGCTGGCACCAGCCATCAGGTACATTATCTGGTCGTTTATGGGCAAGGGTAACAAGTGAAAATGGAAAACTCATCTTCTGAGGAAGAGTTGTTAACCCTGTGGCAATAATGGAATAAGGACTGGCACTGAAGTCTGAAGGAAACTTAACGGAAGTACTTAGGCCAAAGAATAAACCTGTACCTGGTTTAATCTCTTGATCTGGAAGCCGTGAGGTGTGATTACTGCCCACATTGGCCCCATACCCTATGTTTCCCTTCCCACCTGGCCACATAGCGGCAATAAGCAGTGACTGATGGTGCATTCCAGTAAGAGGGCCAACAAGGCAAGCTGTTACCTCACCCTCACCCAATACGCTGTCTGCTCCAAGAAATGAATCGGTAAGTTTTCCATGCCGTTCCACCAATGAGCATTCACCAACAATGGAATTCTCTACAATGGCAAAAGAATCTGCTGTGGAGTTCCACTGAAGAACACTGTTTCTTACAAGAGCACCATCTGTGACTGAAGCTCCTTGCAGAAGAATTGATCCTCTCACGGCTGTGGCATTATTTACAATTGATTTTTCCAGAAGAATCGAATTTTGTATAAGTGAATTATGGGAAACAAATGCACCCTTACCAATAAAACCTTTCAACTTATCTGTAATTTGATTCCTAAACAGAATACATTCATTAACTTCAATCCGACCATTGGCAGAGCCAAGAAAAGCTACTTCATTATGATCAAAGTGAGGAAGAATTGGAACCTGTCTTTCACCGGTTTCAACCCCAATATTCATAAAGCAACCCATAACCTCAGAAGAAGAATCCCACAAAATAGTTCCATTGTATTCAACTGTTGAATCTGAAAGAAGAGTCATTGAAGAAATACTCGTGTTTGATCGAACCTTCACCGGTCCTTCTATCAAGCAATTTTCAAAGGCTGTGTCTGTGAGATAACCTTCTGGTAAATGAATGCTTACACTTCCGAAAAAATTGCAGTTACTAATCAGATTTAGATCTGAAGCTGGAGTAAGCAAAATTTTGCTCCAGTTAGAACAACAACATCCCTGAGACTTAAGTTTAACAATCTGATTTCCAGTGACAGGAACAGCGTTAAGACAATTCATATCAATTTCAGTATTAACAAGCTCTTTAGAAAGTTTATCAAGTCTTTCGAAATTAATCAATTCTGTTCCTCCTCGCTCCACGGGACCATGCTGATATATTTTTCATAACCTCTATTGTTCTTCTCTCTAAAGCCTGCTCTGTATTAAATCCTGAATGGGGCGTCATTACAACTCCAGGTATTTTATAAAGAACATTATCATCCGGAAGTGGCTCAGGAGTAGTAACATCCAACCCTGCACCATTAAGATAACCACTAAGAAGAAACTCTTGAAGTTTACTCTGATCAACAAGGCCTGCTCGGGCTGTATTCACCAGAATTGCTCCTCTTTTCATCATGGAAAATCGTTCAGCATTCATGAAATTTTTTGTTTTTTCATTCAGTGGAATATGTAATGATACAATATCTGAGTTTTCAAGCAGATAAGCCAAACCAGTGTATTTTCCAACAAAATCAGGGTTTTCTGATTTGCTCCAACCTAGAACCGAACATGAAGCTGTACTGTAAAGAGAAGCTGCAGCACAACCAATAGCGCCTGTGCCAATGATTCCAACTGTTTTGCCAAACAACTCAATACCAAATTTTCTTCTACCATCACGAAGTGACATTATGGTCAGTGCAAAAGCAAGCTCAGCAACGCTGTTTGTGGAATACCCTGGAACATTACAAACGGCTACGCTGTTTCTTTTAGCTGCTTCAATATCCACATGATCGTACCCGGTGAAAGCAACAGCAACAATGCCACCTGACATGTTTTTCATTTTTTCTTCATCTATCGGTTGATTAACTGTGAGCAAAGCATCACAAACTTGTGAAATATCTCCATAAACAACCTGCCATCCTGGAAGTTCAGAGGCTGCTATATTCCGAGTTTTTTCTTCAGTAACCCCTGGCTCCTGAAGGATTAAAAGCTTTTTCACTAATTGAGCTTTCTTAATATTGTAATGAAGTAATCCAAAAAAGAAGTCACAGATGGAATATTTACTGACTCGCCTGGAATATGTACATCACAGATATCGGGTCCTAAGCTGATCATATCCAGATCACCAACCCGCTGGCCAATTATGCCACATTCAAGCCCTGCATGAATAGCTTCTACAACTGGGCTTGCGCCAAAACAATCAGAATAGGCAGCTTTTGCTGTTTTAAGAAGGTTCGATGACTGATTCGGTGCCCATCCTGGATAACCTGAACCCATGGTAACATCTGCACCTGCAAGATTTCCTACTGCTGCAATGCTTTCACAAAAGGCATTTTTAGCAGGTTCTACTGCACTTCTAACACTAAGAAGAATGGATAACTCATTGTCTTGCCAATTGACTATGGCAAGATTACATGAAGTTTCCACAAGACCGCTAACAACACCGCTCATTTTCCTTACACCGTGTGGAAGGGCAAGCAACAGATTAATAATTTTGGAGGCAGATTCTACAGAAAGTCGATTTTGCGTTTTTACAACTTGGCACTTAACAGTAATAGAATCTTCGATTCCTTTGTACTCTTCAAGAAAATCCTTTTCAATCATTGAACACATTGAAACAGCACCTTCAGTATTCTCTACTGCCACCAAGGCTTCAGCACTGCGTGGAATAGCATTATGCTTTGTTCCACCTGAAATACTAATAAGCCTTGCATCAAGAAGTTGTTCCAACTCACGGCATACTCTTGCTGTTAACTGCAAAGCATTAGCATGTCCAGAAGCTATCTCAATACCCGAATGTCCTCCGTTAAGCTGCTCTACAGTGACTTTCACAGCAGTTCCAGAAAATTCTTCAATGTCGTATGAAAGATTAATTCGTATGTCTTTCCCACCGGCACAACCAATACAAATATGCCCAAGATCTTCTGAATCAAGATTAATTAGTTTTTTCGCAGTGATCCATTCAGTAGGAAACTGCAACGCTCCCACAAGACCCCGTTCTTCATCAATGGTAAAAAGACATTCAAGTGCAGGAAGGTCCTGATAATCCCCATGAAGCAATTCAAGCATTAAAGCAACACCAATTCCATTATCTGCTCCTAGAGTAGTTTCATGGGCTACAAGCGTGTCACCTTCAATAACTGCAGTTATAGGGTCAGTTAGGAAATCATGGGTACTACCAACCAAACTTTCACCAACCATATCCATGTGAGCCTGAAGTAAAATAGGAGCTCCTAAACCAGGTTTTCTTATAAGAACATTACCTACTTTATCACTCTCGAATGTAAGTCCTCTGGTTTTTGCAAAAGAAATCAAGTATTTAGAAATCCTCTCTTCATCACCACTTGTATGAGGAATTGCGCAAATTTCTTTAAAGAATTTCCAAACCGGTTTGTCTGCTATCTCTATTGGAAACATTATTTCTCCTGTCTGAAAGCCTTTAAAAAATGATTGAAAACTACTTCACCTGTTTTAAAACCGGGACCTGAAGCCAGAACATCCTCAAGATTAACACCATTTTCACGAAAAAGCTTTTCATCCTTGGCAAAACACTCGTTACCATGAACATGATCAAACTCAGGGTGAAACTGGGTACCAAACAACTTTAACTCCTTATTCAAAAAACCCTGTATCTTCGTATGATTGTTAGTAGCAATAATTACAGATCCAGGTGGAATTTCAGTTACACAGTCATAATGAGACTGCCACACTGCCTTTACACCTGAAAGACTAGGATCCGGCCACTGTGGAAGGAAATTAACATCTTTCCATCCTATCTCAATAGCACTACATTTTGATACTGCATTTATTCCCATTGTGGCTCTTGCAAGAAGCTGAAAACCGTAGCAGATACCCATTTGTGGAACTGATGTTTCAATTAATTTATTCACTAAAGAAGAAGCATCATTAATAAAGGAAGTATCGTCAATTATTGAATGGGAAGAACCCGAATGTATTACAGCACTATAATCTTCAGTTGATACTGTTGGGAACGGTGCACCATCAATAACACTGATGATTACAGAAGGAACTTTCAGCCATGAGCAGATAAGAGCACCTGACAAACCATCAACAGAATAATCAATAACTGCAACAGGTTTTTCTGTAAACATTACACTCCTTTTATAAAAAGAAAACACACCAACTAAAACAGTACAATAATTCACTTATCTACTTATTTGCAACCTCGCATAAGTTAGAGTATCATTTTGACATCAGGAGGAGTATTTGTGAAAAAAATTATAGCAAGAAAAAACAATTTTCCGTTCTTTCGTACAGTACATCCCAGGCGAACTCTAACCGTGCGTATGGATACCACCAATTTTTGTAACCTGCGGTGTTCCATGTGCCCCATGAGGCTTTCCGACAATGATTCTTCAAGAAAATGGAAACACATGAGCAGTGATATTTTTCAAAAAATACGCTCTGAGGTTTTCCCATTTGCAAGAACTGTGGGAATCTCCTGCGGCGCTGAGCCACTTACGAATCCTGATTTCTCAAAACATCTTCAAGCCTTGTATGAAAGCGGCGTACCTTATAGACAGATGGTAACCAACGGAACATTACTCACCACCGACCTGATCAAAATGATACTCAAATTTCCACCAACAACTTTGTTCGTGTCTATTGATGGTGCCGATAATAAGACCCATGGCAATATTCGTGATGGAGCTGATCTGAAATACATAATTTCAAAAGTTGAAGAACTTATTTCATATCGTGGTAAAAAAATATTTCCAATGATCGGATTCAGCACAACACTTCAACGAGACAACATTGATCAACTGGAAGACATAGTCCAACTTGCCCATAAAACCGGTGCTATTTCCATTGGAGTGGTTCCACTTGTTCCCTATGAAGGATTAAACACACTGGATCGCGTGATTGATATATCATCTGACAAAACAATAATCAAAATCAATAAAGCCCGCGAAACCGCAAAAGAACTGGGTATCGAATTTCACCTCTCTAGTGAAATTACAGATAGATTATTTTCACATCCATGTTCATATCTGAATAATACAGTTTATATTGATCCTGATGGTTCTATATACCCCTGCCCATACTGGAATACTGAATTCCCTCTGGGGAATATTCTTGACGGTTTTAAAAAAATATGGGACGGTGAAAATTACAGTCGCTTAAGAAAAGGTAAATTTCTGAAAACAGATAATTGCATACAATGCCCTGAAGTAACATCAAGAACTGTGGAAGTACTAAAAGCAAAACAATAACAAAACGAAATCAAGGGAAAGCTGTGATTCCCATGAAGCTAGTAATTTTCCAGTTATCTTGCTCATAAACAAGCTCAGCCTGCTGAGGGATTTCCACACCTGTGGCTGTACGGAAAATCATATCTACTAATGCATCCCTGCCATCAATTTCAACCAAATTGATCTCTAATTCATAAGGAGCATACCTTGCAGTGATCATTGGAAGCGAAAGAGTCGCTGAAAGATAATCGTTAATTTCCCAATCTTCGGCTTCTTCAAGTTCAACAGCATACCCTGCGCCAGTTAATCGTCTTACAGTTGCCTCTGGATCCCTATCAATATTCTGTTTTACAGATACAAGCATAACATCAACCTGATCAAGAGCCTGCTGGGAAAATAATGATGATGCCAAAATCCCATCACCTGACTGCAAAGCATTCATAAAAATGCCAACGGAAGAACGCACCAAGGAATCAGCCTCGGTATCATCCCCATATGCTAAACCACAAAACAGAGAAAAAAACAGCACTACAAAAGCAAATCGCCTCATATAACACCTCTCCATGTAATTATTAACCCCTTAGGAGCTTGACCGAAAATCTGCGTAGTATTCTCGGTCACTCCCCTAGGACAAACAATATGAACAGAACGGTTTGAAGACAAGGGGTTCTATTTTAACTCTTCACCCCAGATAATCAGAGTGTTTTTAAGACCATCAAGGGCTATTTGTAAACCACCTTCGGCTATCCATTCGCGCCTTGAATGAAACAATTCTCCGCCGGTGGGCATATTGGCTGTGGGTACCCCCATAAAACTCAGCCTTGACCCGTCGGTGCCACCTCTGATAGAACCCTCGCGTGAAGCAATTCCACACCTTTCAAAACCTGCCAACGCAAAATTCACTAGCCTTTTATCTTTTTTCAAGATTTCGCCTGGATTGCTGTATTGCTCTTTCATAATCAATTCAATTTGTGAGCCGGGAAAAAGAGAAACAAGACAATCTCGGATAGCTTCCATTCTTAGTTTTCTTAAAATCATTCCCTCTGTGGTAAAATCTCTTAGAATCATTTTAACTTCAGCGTGACCAGTGGTACCGTTAACATATAGGGGGTAATCAAAACCATCTCTACCTGAGCTGTTCTCTGGCATTTCTTCAGAACGCATAAGAGCAATCAGTTCACCGGCTATTCTTACTGCATTTATCATACTACCGGCGGCGCTTCCCGGATGCACTTCCCGCCCGGTGATTTCCCAGTTTGCAGACCATGCATTAAATGTTTCAGATGAGACCTCTGAAACCTCACTTCCATCCACAGTGTAAGCAAAATCTGCCCCGAATTGATTTACATCAAAGTTATCAACTCCTCTGCCCACTTCCTCGTCCGGTGTAAAAGCCACCACAATCTGCGGGCGACGAACAGAAGGGTTCTGTATAAGCCACTCACAAGTTTCCATAATAATTGCAATGCCTGCCTTGTCATCTGCTCCAAGTAATGTGGAACCATCACTGGTTATGATAGTATCACCCTTGTATCGAAGCATATCTGAACACTGATCAGGATCTATCTGCACACCTTCATTTAAATGAATTGGAAGACCGTCCCATTTTTTGTGAAATTGTGGCATAACATTTTCACCGGGAGAATCAGGTGATGTGTCAACATGGGCAATAAGCCCAATCACATCACCAGACATACCGCCTGGAACTTTGGCGTAAAGGACTCCTGTTTCAGAGAGAAAAACTTTTTCCATACCTAACTCTGTCAACTCTTTTTCAAGCATTCTTAACAAGTCAAATTGTCTGCTACTGCTGGGACTAGTTGAACTGTTAGGGTCTGAGGCAGTTGAGACCTTAACATATCTAACAAATCTTTCTGTAATCGAATTCATAAAAGCTCCTTTCAGGAATGTAATAATAGTTAGTATAATTGGCTTATGAAATATCTACAACAAGCAGGGAGTTTTCTGTATGAGCGTGTTCCTATCGGAAACTGATATTGCACGATTTCTTGGCCAGACTCTACCTGAGACAAGGAAGGCAATAAAGTCCAGTAAGCTTAAAAGTATTAATAAGCAAGGACAAAAAGTTTTCCAAAGAGATGATGTTCTTAACTGGCTCGCAGAGAACTTCACTTCTCTTACCTCAGAAAGACTCATGAAAGCTGATTTGTCTTCTGCTGATAACGCCGGCTTGGATCCTTCCTCATGCGGTATTTCTAAACTTCTTTCAGATAGCATAATCCATTTCCCAGCTAAAGCATCCACAAGGTCAAGCGTACTTAGACACATCTCGCAAAAAGCTGTGGATAGTGGAGCAGTTTACGATGCATCAGAAATAAGAGAGCAACTGGAAGAAAGAGAAAAGATAGTTTCCACTGGTTTAAGGTGCGGAGCTGCATTGGTCCACCCACTGGATATACGACAATTGTATGTGGAAAAAGAACTATTAACACTAACAATTCCCCCACGCCCTATCGCCTTTGGAGAATCTACTGGTAAACTTACCTCAATCTTTTTCCTGCTTCTTTTTCCAGATCCGCACAGGCATGTACATATTTTAGCTAGATTAAATAGATTGCTCAGAAGTAATGAATTCATTGAGGAAATTCTCGGTGCTTCGTCACACGAGGAAGCACTCGATATAGTTTACCGCCGCGAGCTCGAAGTTATAAGCTCCGGCGGCAAGAAGTGAACAGGAGGAACTGTGAGTTTGTTCAAAGGTAGAGACATGATCTCACTGCGGGACATGAC
>JAOZUR010000042.1:10251-23564 GCA_029938555.1 Candidatus Sabulitectum sp.
TACTGTGATGCCATGGTAATTCGGCACCCTGTGGAAGGTGCTGCTAGAATGGCCAGTGAAGTAGCAACTGTTCCTGTGATTAATGCAGGGGACGGTGCAAACCAACACCCTACCCAAACTTTTCTTGATTTATTCACAATCCACGAGGAATTTGGCCGATTAAAAAATCTAAAAATAGGCATCATGGGTGATCTTAAATACGGAAGAACTGTTCATTCCCTTACCCATGCAATGGCTTTGTTTGGCGCGGAAATGATATTCATCTCTCCACCTTCTTTAAAAATGCCTTCTACAATACTTTCAGATCTTACGGAAAAAGGTATATCTTACAGTACTGCAAATACACCTGAAGACGCTGCAGACAAGAATCTGGATGTTTTGTATGTGACCAGAATTCAAAAAGAAAGATTCGGCGATCCACAGGAATACAAAAATGTAGCACACGGTTATAGGATTGATAATAATACCATAGCTGCTCTAGGGAACCAGGTCAGAGTAATGCATCCCCTGCCAAGGGTTGATGAAATTGCAGAGGAAGTAGACAAAACACCTAACGCCATTTACTTCACTCAGGCACACAACGGTGTTCCTACCAGACAGGCCCTACTGGGTCTTGTAACAGGAGGTATCAGCTGATGGAAAGAGTTTACAAAGTATATGCCATTAATAACGGTACAGTTATTGATCATATTCCAACGCCTCTTGCGCTGAAAGTTGTGGAAATTCTTGGCCTTGGAAAC
Organism: Candidatus Sabulitectum sp.; assembly: GCA_029938555.1. Lineage (GTDB taxonomy): Bacteria > Fermentibacterota > Fermentibacteria > Fermentibacterales > JCC-6 > Sabulitectum. Next base: position 10,992 of record JAOZUR010000042.1, read on the forward strand.
AAGGGCATTTTGACAATTGGTGTTGGTTTTCAGTCAAAAAGACTGCCAGGTGGAAAAGATATACTGAAAATTGAAAATAGGATTCTTCTTAAAAGCGAAACCGATATCATCGCACTTATTGCACCTGAGGCCACCATCAACATAATCCAAGACGGCAAAGTCACAAAAAAAAGAATTATATCGATTCCCCACGAAATTCACGGAGTAATGCAATGTCCCAATCCGAATTGTGCTACCAATAAACTTGGAGCTCACAGTCATTTCAAAGTGGAAGACCTTGAACAAATGACATACCGCTGTGAATACTGCGAAAGAGTCACTACAATTATTCCCGAAAATTTAACTTCACCTGAATAATTTTCTTTTTCAAAAAACTCCCGGTTCTTCTTTTGAAGAGCCGGGAGTTTTCTATCTTATCTATTCTATTTTATTTTATTTTACCTTAAAACAACAATTCTCTGTGCTGCAGTTTCAGTTTCAGTCTGCATAACCACAGCATACGAACCGGCAGGAAGACCTGTTACAATCTCGGAATACAAACCGGAAGACAAATCACCTTCTACAATGGGATACACAGATCTGCCTGTTACATCATAAACAGCGATAGTAACAAAACCAGTCTGCTCAATATTGTATCCTATTGAAAAAGATCCAGAAACTGGATTGCCTGACGTTAACCAGATTTTTCTACCGTCAATAGGTGCTGTACCTTGGTCTTCAATACTGGTAGGATCCCACAGAATAGTTACATCTTTCAAAGAAGGAGTAACATTAGGATTGCTTGTAAAAAGCTCTACCTGATACTGCAGGTACTGCCCACCCTGGGTCACAAGAGAGCCCACTGAACCAGCAGATGTTAACCAAGCACTCCATGATCCCATATCTCCAGAATTGTATGAAGTTTTTAACCTGACACGAACACCAGTTCCTGTGGGTGTTATGGCAGCCCAGTAAAGGTAATCCCAAATAACAGCCCCAGGATCAGGCGGTTGTATATTTAAAATTGAACTAGTTAAAGCACTAGGAGTTGTATACCCTGAAACTCTCCACCAACTCACCTTATCGCCGTAGTAAGAACATCCCAGAACATCTGGTACGTTATCGCCATCCATATCACCTACGGAGACACCAACAGCACCACTAAAATAAGAAGAAACCGAGTAAGTAACCCATCCTTCTCCCAAGTACTCTTTGTTTTTGCACCATACTATTTTGTTCTCACCCATACTGGCAGCTAAAAGATCAGGAAAACCATCTCCGTCCATATCATGAGCATCAATATCATAAATATTCTGAGCAGAAGCACCATACATGGTATGGTATACCCAAGAGCTCTGTGTATCCAGGAAATCATACCACCTGAGGTTGCCGCTTCCAGAGGAAGAAGCAACTGCAAAATCATCACTTCCATCATTATTGTAATCTGCTACAGCTAAAGATGTAGGATTATTATATGATGTTTCAATTGTGTATTTACTCCATGAATAACCATATGGAGCTTGAGAGATATAAGCGTTAATATCATTATGACTGTTACTGGCTGCAACTACATCAAGATGACCATCATTATTAAAATCGCCTACGTCACATACATAAGCACCCATAAGAGCTCCATCAATATAATTCTGGCTCCAGCCACTTAGGGTTCCATCATTCTTCCACCAGCATACATCTCCTGAAACACTGGAAACACCAAGAATATCTGGTAAACCATCATCGTTAAAATCGCCTGATCTAATCTGTCTAGCGTCAAAACCCGTGGTTATGTCCGTTCCCAAGCTCCAACCTGACGGAGAGTACCTGAAAAGAACGATTTTATTCAGTGCATCACTTGAAGCTACAATATCTCGATACCCATTACCATCAAAATCGGCAACTGTAATAAATCTTGGATTTTGCACCACTCCGATAGAGTGTTTTACCCAAGCTGTGCCCAGCCCATTTGTGTTCTCACTCCAGAAAATCTCTCCTGAATTGTATGCACAACCGGCAACATCTTGATCACCATCCTGATCCATATCGAAACCGATAACATAAAGAGGATTATCAGCAGTTGTTATTACATTCTCATCTCTGTTAACAATCAACTGAAGTTGCCCGGGATTTGTATCCCAGTCCATATCACCTGCAAGATGGAATTTATTCTGCCAGTTTGACACTGGACCAGCAACTCCCGCACCCCCCTGCCAATCTGTCTGAGTTTCACTGGCTGCAAAAGCCGAGAAACAAACTCCGATTGTCAAAATTAATACTAAATTATTCATATAACCTCCTGTTCGTTATAAGCGTGCACATTATTGTTATAAGTATGTAATCATAACGGTCACAGGTCAATACCCAATATGGGTCACATCTGGCCTGGTGATTTAATTTTTAGATAACGATCGCGCTCGCTAAAAATGCATCCACAATATGGTTGACGATACAATCCAGCGTTTCGTGAAAGTTTTATTGACTCTTTGTAACTATCTCTAAAATCCTGATACAAATACTGTACATTTAAGGACTCAGAAACATCTTTTCCAGCTTTTTCTAACAACTCATGGTTCTGATAAGGACTGACTGAAAGAGTGGAAGTAAACAACTGAATTTCCATTTCAACTGCCAGCTGTGCTGTTTTTCCCATTCGATCCTTAAAACAGGAAAAACATCGATTGCCACCACCAAGAAGCATTCTGATATTTTCTTCTAAAGGATAATCCTGAATGTAAACCACTGGAAGATTCACCGTTGGAGCCCATTCTTTCACTGTATCCAATCTTCGTTTGAATTCCTTCCAAGGATGAATACAAGGATTATAAAAGAAGCCAGTAACATCATATCCATCGGCTCTTAATCTTTCTAGAACTGCAGTTGCGCATGGAGCGCAACAGATGTGAAGCAATATTTTTCTGTTCATAACTGAAGTTCTTTCTGACCGGCTCTGGCAAAACCAAGGTGTTTATAAGATTTAGATGTGGCCACTCTTCCCCTGCTGGTTCTGTTTAAAAAACCCCGGGCAAGCAAAAAAGGCTCAACAACATCTATCAGAGTATCTCTTTCCTCGTTTAATGTGGCTGCTATAGCCGAAACTCCAACAGGTCCCCCACCGTACTGTCTGATGATTACATTAAGATAATTTCTATCAAGCCGATCAAGCCCTGCTTCATCAACTCCATTTATATCCATTGCTTCAATCGCAGTATCTTGATCAATAGCAGCACGCCTCATCACCTGGGCATAATCTCTTGTTCTTTTCAAAAGACGATTTGCAATTCTGGGAGTGCCTCTGGAACGAAATGCAATAGATTCAGCTCCGTCAATTGTAATTCGGGTTGCAAGTATACCGGCAGATCTGGTAATAATAGTTTTAAGATCTTCTGGGTTGTAAAACTCAAGATGCAGAGAAAAACCAAAACGATCTCTTAGAGGACCTGTAATAAGCCCAGCACGGGTAGTTGCCCCAATTATTGTAAACTGACTTAACTCAAGTTTAACACTTCTTGCATGTGGACCAGGATCAATTACCATATCTATCTGAAAATCTTCCATTGCTGGATAAATGTATTCCTCTACAATCCTTGGTAGCCGATGAATCTCATCTATAAAAAGAACATCTCCCCTTTTTAGATTAGTAAGTATACCTACAAGATCAGCTGGTCGTTCCAAAGCAGGACCGGAAGTACAGACAATATCTGCATCCATTTCATGGGCAATAACATAAGCAATTGTTGTTTTTCCAAGACCTGGAGGGCCATGAAAAAGCAGGTGATCAAGAGGTTCCCCTCGTTCTTTTGCCGCCTGTACTGCAATTTTAAGATTTTCTATTAGAGCTCGTTGACCCACATACTCTGCAAAACTTTTGGGTCTAAGGCTTGTAAAATCACGCTCTTCAACCTCGTTTGTATTCTCTGCTCTAACTATAGATTCAAGTGCCATATCAACCCCTTGATTTCATTGCAGACCTAACAAGAGCTGAAGCAGATGAATCTGCCCCTATTTCTTCCAAAGCAGCTTTAATCATGGTAACTGCTTCTGACGAAGGCACACCCAATTGTTCAAGAATAGCTCTTGCATCTGCCGAACCAGCAGTAACCACTGGAACAGAAGAAATAAAAGTTGATTTTGACATTACATCCTGCAATTTAGCCACGATCTGCTTTGCTCTTGAATTACCAATACCCGGTAATGACTTCAATACTTTTATGTCCCCTGTGGATATTGCCGAAGCAAGCTCCGAAGGAGGAATAACCATTGCTTTTACCGCAGCTCTAACCCCTACACCAGAAACACTGATGAATTTTGTAAAAAAATCCCTGTCAGAAATACTAGGGAAGGCAACTGCTAGAGGCACTCCTTTATTTCCCTCATTCACTATTTGAAAAAGAAGATAAAAAAGGGATTGCTCACCAACAGAAACATGTGGCAACACATATCCAGGAGTTAGAAGTCTGATGGTCAGTGGACCTATTTCAAGAAGAATATAGGATTGATTTATACCTGTAACTTTCCCTCTAATGCTTTCAAGCATGTCTCTCCGCTTCATAAAGAGCGATGGCCACTGCAAGGGCATCACTCACATCAAGAGGTTTCAATTCATTCTGCAGGCCAAAAATTCTACATACCATACCATTCACCTGCTGCTTGCTTGCCCTACCATTACCAGTAACCGCTTTTTTTACTCTGGTTGCTGGAAGTGATTCCACTGGAATACCTTTTAGCCCAGCTGCAAGACAAAGTACCCCACGGGCATGCCCCATTATAATGGCAGTTGCAGGATGACGATAATGAGAATAAATTTTTTCCATTCCCATTATCTCAGGAGAATATTTTTCAATTACCTGCATAAGCCCTTGAAACAGCTCAGTTAACCTAGGTGTGAGTGGATCGCTTGCTTTTGATCGGATGGTTCCTGCATCAATAAGTTTGATTGAACCGGAGTTAGCTGAAATTACACCAAAACCGGTAATATTCAAACCTGGATCTATACCAAGAATAATCCTTTCAGCCAATTACTCGTCCATGTCAAAATTCGAGAACAGCGCCTGCACATCATCAAGATCTTCCAGAGAGTCTAACAATTTCATTGTTCTAATTGCAACTTTTCCTGATAAAACAACTGTAGTAGATGCAACTTTTGTGACTTCGGATGAAACAACTTTTATGTCAGCAGCTTCAATAGCTTCTTTGACCGTAAGAAGATCATCAGGATCAGTGGTGGCAATAATTGTATCCTCCACCATTGAAACATCCTCTAACCCTGCATCAAGCCCAGCCTCAAGAACTTCGTCTTCATTGGAAGAAGTACCGTCAATAAATATCTGACCCTGTCTACTAAAAAGATAAGCAACACTATTTTTTGAACTGAGACTGCCACCCCATTTGGTAAGGGTATGTCGAATTTCAGCAGCAGCACGATTTTTATTATCGGTCAACACTTCAATAATTATGGCAACTCCGCCTGGACCATAAGCTTCATACATCATCTCTTCGTATGTAACACCTTCAAGTTCACCAGTTCCACGCTTGATTGCCCTTTCAATATTATCATTGGGCATATTCTGACCACGGGCACTATCTACTGCCACACGCAATCTAGGATTCATCTCGGGATCACCGCCACCAGCACGGGATGCAACTGAAATTTCTTTTACAAGGCGACTAAAAATCTTACCACGGGCAGCATCAGCTTTACCCTTTTTGTGTTTGATAGTACTCCATTTATTGTGTCCGGACATCTGTATCTCCTTTATGTATGAGTTTCTTCATTGATGCTACTTTAGGGTAGAAATACCGTTAGGTCAAGTTCTACTACTATGGTAATCTACTATTTTATCCCAAAAAGGTACCGATCGTCTGAAAAACAAAACCCCAGTATCTGCAATTGATACCTTCTCTACTTCTTGATAACAGGGCAAAATAACAAGAGTAGATTTCACAGAAGAGAGAACAATTTCAATTTCCGCCAACCAGTCAGATTTTTCAGCCTCTTGCCCCACAGTTACACACCTTGCCAATATGCTTGCATCATTGTGTGAAATAGAACCACCGCATACATCAGGCAATTTTTCTGCTAAATCAATTAATCTAGGAAGGCTATTGATAGATTCTGAAAGGTTAACCCCCAGCCCAGGTAATCCATTCACTGGAAAAGCAGGAAACAAAAGAGTTCTTTTCTCAAAAGACCCGCCTGTCTCTTTTTTCTTATTTTTAAGAACATCTTCTTCATATCTACTGCTAAATTTAAGCATGGTTGCTGTAAATTCATTCCGCACAGTTCTCTTTAACACATGAACAGTGGCCCTGACCATCCAGAAAGGAAGAGGCAAAGCTGAATCTGCTGGGGCTCTACACTGAACATCAAGAGATTCAAGACCTTTGTCACCAAGTGCCCAACCTTTACCGCAATTATCACAAAAAAACAATTTGTCTAAACCCAGCCCTGTTAAAACATTTCCACAGTGAGCACAAACAAGCCTGGTAATCCTCATATTAGACTATCCATTCCAGAGTTCTTTTTAGCCAACTTTAAAAACTTCGAAGATACAACCCCAAGTCCATAAATAGAAAAAAGAAGAAACATAAACGCAGATCCAACTCTAAGAAGACCAGACATAATAAGAACAAGAAGAATAGGCATCAACCCTGCCCAAAATCCACCTAGTAACTGACAGACTTTCCTCCAGTGAGCATAATCAGGGGGAAAAGCACCCTTTAACACCATACCTGTACATCCATCAATAATAATTCTATAAGTTTTGCCTTTAAGAACATACTCTACTATCCAGAGCGGATAATGGACAAGCTTTTCTCTTGTGCCGGTAACAGCAAGGTACATTGATCGTTGTTCAAGACCAACTCCAACCCCACTGCAAATCCTTTGTATATAACTCTCTGATTCTTTTCTTGCTTCTGTTATGGAAACTGCCGGGTCAACCACATGAGCAGACTCTGGAAGATTCTCTGAATCGAATACTTTTAAAGGTAATCTGCTTCCTGTTCGACCCAATGCCATACCGGAAAGACCCATTTGCGACTGCGCGCCTAAAGATGGAATTCCAAGAGGTTCCAGATGTGCTGCACTAACAATAACATCAAACCCATTACTGATCTGATGCTCTTCTGCTCTAACACCTTTCCTCTGCTTAATTGTTCTTGTAATTGAATTCTGTGCCCCACCATCATCACCATCAGAAGCAACTCTAACTTTTCGTTCCTTAAAAACAGGCTTTACTCCAAACACATAACCATCCACCCTGCTTGAAAGAATCCAGAATGGAACATAAGTTAAAAAAGGCTTGTGAACTCTGCATCCTGCAAAAACGCTGGAAGACATTTCTTCAAGTTTGCGACGAACAATTCGAATGGTTTCAGTGGAATTTATACTTGACTCAATTATGTATCTGTTCACAACCCCTTCAAGAAGAAGAGGAGTATCACAATTAGGACAAACAGTATTTGTGTTTCCCTCGCTAATTTCAAGAAGACCGGCACATGAAGGACACGACAGAGTTAAAAGATCACTCACTGTTTACTTCCCTTACCATACTTTTCCCACAAAATAGGAGCAGCCACTGCAGCAGACAAACCGAATACAGATGCCCAAAAAACTGATACACCTTTCATAACAAAGAAAACAAGAAAAGCCGGTACAACTCCTTTAAGAAATGCAAAAAAAGCTTCCCGAACAGGTTCAAGACCATTAGAGGAAACTGTATCTGCAGTTTCTCCAAGTTTTCTTCCACTAACCCCATCAACAATTGTTCCAAGGGCAGTAGATGCACTAATAACTATCCAGAAAGGATGATACAGAACTCCGTGATCTCCCACCAACTCAGGATCAACAGGAACAATAGTCCCCTGAATATCAGACTCATTCCATAATCGTCTGTCGGCGGATGGAGGTTGATAATTTTCCATTTCCGCATATGGTTGTGTAAAAGTTTTTTTGAGTGTATCTAGATCAAATGGAAACCAGTAAATAGAAACGGAAGCTGTACTTCCAGATTCAAACAGTCGAAGAACATCTTTTTGAGATAATGCAGGTCTGTGAAGAAAATTTTCACCGGAATACCCATCAACAACAGCCTTTGCTCCACAATAAGGACAACTGATATAAGCATCAGGTGAAGTAACAGCCAGCAAAGCTCCGCACTGTTTGCATTGAATTTTCAAAACTATCTCCTGTAATGAATAAAGGCGACGGCTAATACCGTCGCCTTTCCATGAAATTATCTGACTGCTGTAACAACCCTCTGAACAGATGTTCCAGAAAGAGTTTCAAGCCTAATGAAATGTACTCCAGCTGGAATACTGGAAGTATCCCATAAAATATTCCGGTAACCTGTATCGTTCAACTGCGAAGTTAAATCTACAATTTTACGGCCGGTAACATCATAAACAGCAAGACTGGCTGTGGCCAGATCTGCAGGTGCCAAAGTGACAGGGATAGTGGCACTGGTGTATACTGGATTGGGGGTAATAAGCCCAAGGCCAGATACCTGTGGAGTAATACCTTCAAAAGCATCTTCAACACCGCTTGTATTTACCTGTGCAGGCTGTGCCTGGGAAGGCCATCCAGGACCGAAATCATTATCAGTTGCCCATACTCTGAAGTAATAATTTCCATTATTCATGGAAGTAACAGTGTACTCTGAGCCACTAATTTCATCTGCTTGCAGAATGTTCGCATCCCAAACTTCTACCTTTATATCATCAATAAACAACTTGCATGATGAACTGCTACCATGACTCTCCCAACGGAACATCAAGGTCTGACCCTGGAATTCATCAAGTTCATGAATGTTGAAACGCCAAGTCATATCATCTCTGCCAAACGTCTGCAGATAGTACCAGTTCGTTCCACCATCAGAGCTGTAGGAAAATGCTCCTTGATAGCTTGTAGGCGTAATATCCTGCATGGACCAGAAACTGAGTCTTCCGCCACCATTAGCTGGAATTGTAACCGATTGCTGCCATGTCATCTGGCCTGTTCCATTTGAAACATAACTCTGAGTTCCACTGTGGTACTGACTGGCTGTCATTATCCAGTTAACCTTATCGAATGGACCGCTATCGCCATGATCATCAAGCAAAACTTGATAGTTCTCAAGTCGTTGCAAAGAGTAACTGTCTGCGTATGCAGCATCATCCCAGTTTATTGTGAAAGGAACACTCACTGAACCTATATCTTCAACCACTGGAACACCAGGTTCATGAGGATCATAAGCACAACCGGCAAGGAAAGCTGTAACCAGGTAACTTCTTAGATTTCTTCTGGAAAGCTTCACCACTTCTGTGGCTGATGGCCAGAAACCTGCAAATGATGCTCCTGTTTCATGGTTCCAGCTCATTGCACCGTAAAGGCCGTAGGAATGATCTCGTGTATTACCTGCTGACGCACCAAAAATTGAAGAAACATAGTGGTCTTCGCCTGTACTCCAGTTAACCATCATTTCAGCTTGGGTACTGTAAGCGGCTGCGTGGGTGGTAGGAGTACTGGTAAAACCCCAAGGATAAATTAAAACATTACTATAAGTGTGAGTTGAATGCATCTGAGTTGGAATGTGATCCTGCCAGAATGCATCAATATTTGAAGACTCTGGCTCAGAAAGTGGACCCGTTCCTCGATAGGTTTGATCGCTTGGAGAACCGCTTGAACCAGATCCACCCCAGTCTACAGACCAGTTTCTGTTCAGATCAACACCATCTCCACCTGCAGTAAAGTTCATGTTTTTTCTGTGCATTCCACCACCACCAGGTGAAGTAGTCTCGTTATAAACCCATCCATCCACGTTGTTAACAGGAAGGCACCAGATTTCTCTGTTTTCAAGTACCCATGTTGCCTGATAACCACTGTAACCGTTTCTCTGATAATTTGAGCATAACCACATCATCCAGTAACGAACATTTCTCATTGCAGCACCTTCGCGAGCATGTATAAGCCCGTCATACCAAGCATTTGCAAGAGAAGGATCATCATTATCAAAATCATTGTTCACAGAAAGTTTAATTACCCTTTGAGGGCGCCCCTGATAAGTATCACCGATAGATTCCGTACAAGCAATAGCTGGATTAGCTGAAACCAATGAATCAATCCATGCACTTGCTTCATCCCATGTATAAAAGCCACCCATAGAACGGCTTGAACCATTACGAGCACGGTAAAAACTTTCCATATCAGAAATTCTAGTAGTGGCCACAAAACCACTCTCAAGCAGTTTTCTTCGTTCACTGGAATTAGTTACAAAATCAACTGAACCATTATCGTATGTCTGTACAATATCAAAACCCATACCAACGAATAACTCTGCCTGACTCTCACTGGCAGGTTGAAAATTCATTAATGAATAAATCTCTGAACCAAACATCAAAGCAGAAAGAGTAAACAACAAAAATAAATACCTCAAATTAAACCCCCATAATAAAATAATTCCACAACTCTCAATACTACGGTTAAATATAAACCAGTCAAATTTAATTATCCAGATGCGGTTACTGCACAGTCTTTGATTTTTTTGTATCTTTGAGTCATACTTTTAACTATTATTCGTTTAAACATGGAGACTTTTATGAGCAGCTTTAAAGAACAAATTAGAATTGGAATTCCTTCAAAAATACCATCCATGCCATCTTCAAAGAAAGATGTTAGTAGGGCACCAGCAAGGCCTGAAATTCTGTCTCCTTCAGAAAAAAAACTTGCACTAAAAAATGCTCTCAGGTACTTTCCCAAGGAATGGCATGAAGAACTAGCAGCTGAATTTGCCAATGAGCTTAACAATACAGGTCGAATTTATATGTACAGGTTCCGTCCTACTTACGAAATGCGAGCTCGACCAATCAGTGAATATCCCGCTGAAACACCACAAGCCGCTGCTATAATGCTTATGATTCAGAATAATCTTGATCACGCAGTTGCTCAGCATCCAGAAGAACTGATTACTTATGGTGGAAATGGTACGGTTTTCCAGAATTGGGCTCAATACCTTCTAACCATGAGTTATCTTTCAGAAATGACAGAGCAGCAAACTCTTGTGCTTTATTCCGGTCATCCTCTCGGACTGTTTCCCTCCCATGCTGATGCTCCAAGGGTAGTTGTATCAAACGGAATGGTGATCCCGAATTACAGCTCACAAGATGACTACACAAAAATGGCAGCTCTTGGGGTTACTTCATACGGGCAGATGACCGCCGGCAGTTTCATGTATATAGGTCCTCAAGGTATTGTTCATGGAACCACAATCACACTGTTGAATGCAGGAAGAAAATACCTTAAAACAGGTGAAGATGGCCTAGCAGGTAAAATATATGTCACAAGCGGCTTAGGTGGAATGAGTGGTGCTCAGGCAAAAGCAGCGGTAATAGCAGGAGCAATATGCGTTATCGCCGAGATCAATCCAAAACCACTTCAAACCAGATTTGAACAAGGCTGGTTACAGGAAATAGAAAAAGATATTGATAAAATCATTCCCAGAATAAAAAGAGCTGTGGAAGAAAGAAAACCACTTTCACTTGGTTATCTTGGAAATATTGTTGATCTGTGGGAAAAATTAGCTTCTGAAAACATTCATATTGATCTTGGTAGTGATCAAACAAGTCTTCACAACCCATGGATGGGCGGTTATTATCCAGCAAGTTTAACCCTTGAGGAAAGTAACCTGATGATGGTTGAAAATCCTGAAGCATTCAAAGAAGAAGTCAGAGAATCTTTAAGAAGACAGGTAAAAGCAATAAATACACTTACAAAAAGAGGAATGTACTTCTGGGATTATGGCAATGCTTTCCTTTTAGAAGCATCAAGAGCTGGTGCTGAAGGCATTATGAAAGAAGATGGTACATTCTCATATTCATCTTATGTGGAAGATATTATGGGTCCAATCTGTTTTGATTACGGTTTTGGCCCTTTCCGGTGGGTATGCACCTCGGGAGATCCAGAAGATCTTAGAAAAACTGACCAAATTGCAGCCTTCATATTAGAAGAAATGGCAAACGAAGCTTCTGATGAGAACAGACAGCAGCTTCTTGATAACCTTCGCTGGATCAGGCAAGCTGAAAGCAACAGAATGGTGGTAGGGTCACAAGCTAGAATCCTTTACACTGACTGGTCAGGAAGAATAAAACTTGCACTGGCATTCAACAGGGCCGTTTCTGATGGAGTAATTTCCGCACCGATTGTTCTAGGCCGTGACCATCATGATGTTTCCGGTACAGACAGTCCATACCGAGAGACTGCCAATATCCAGGACGGTTCCATGTTCACAGCAGACATGGCAATTCAAAATGTCATAGGTGATTCCTTCAGGGGGGCAACATGGGTAAGCATTCACAACGGCGGAGGAGTTGGCTGGGGCGAAGTGGTTAACGGAGGTTTTGGTATGTTACTTGATGGTTCTGCTGCTGCCAATCGCCGTGCTAAGTCCATGCTTTCCTGGGATGTTGGAAATGGTCTGGCAAGAAGAAATTGGGCCCGAAATGAAGGTGCCATCTGGGCAATCAAACAGGCCATGGAGATGGAACCACTTATGAAAGTGACAATACCGGAAATAGCAGAAGACAAGGTTGTAGACATTTTTGAGTAGTACAAAGCTGTACTCT